>JALYWZ010000384.1 GCA_030852505.1 Myxococcota bacterium
GCTGCGCCCGAGCCCGCGGCAAACCCTGACCCGGCCGCTGAAACAGCCTCCGAACCCGAGCCGGAACCCGAGCGTCGCGTAGACAAACCTGCCAAGCGCGGCTCGGCAAGTGCCCGCCACAAACCGGCACGCCCCGGGCGTCCGGCTGCGGCGTCCCCCGCCCGTCCCGCGCCCGCGCAGAAGCCCGCGCGTGCGCTGAAGGACACCGAGCGCGACGCGGTCCAGCGCTACGGCATCTGAAGCGGGCGACCGCCGCTCAGAACAACACGGTGTGCGAGAGCACGGACCAGCCACCGGGCTTGAGCACGACGCGCTTCTTCTTCTTCACTCCGCGCGCGACCAGCTCGACGTCGTAGGTGCCGGCTGGCACGCGGACCCGCCCGAGCGCGATCCGCGCCGGCAGCGTGGCCCAGCTGCGCGTGTCCGGCGTGTCCGTGGCCGTGAGCGTCGCTTGCACGCCCAGGCTGAGCAACGCGCCGACCACGCCGCCCTCGGCCTTGCGCGCGGCCTCGCCGGCCACGACGCGCGTCAGCATGCGCGTGATCGCCGAGGCGACGATCGCGCCCTTGGCCTGCTCCCAGGAGTTCTTGGCCTCGACATCGACGGCCAGCGCGCCTTCGAGCTGTGCCCAGGAGCCGTTCAGGGCAAAACCCGGCGTCTCGTAGCTCCCGCGAGATTTGCCGAGCTCCGGGTAGTTGACCCAAGTCACGAGGCCCTGCGCGGCGAGGTAGTTGGCGCGGTTGCGATCGGCCGGGCTGATCGCGCCCGAGGCGTAGGTGAGGGCGAGGCCGATCGGCACGCGCTTGGCGATCTTGGCTGGGACGCGGCCGTAGTTGATGACCACGAGCAGCTCGGCGTCGCCTTCGGGCGCCGAGGCAGGGGCTTTGGTCGCGGCCGCCTCGAGCCGCGGTGAGCGCCGGCCGCCCGCGTCGAGCAGGCGCTTCACCGGCGCCGAAAGCGAGGGGAACTCGGCGGAGCTCAGCGCCTCGTCGTAGTGGAGCAGCGCCTCGTCCGCCTTGCCGCTCTTCTCGAAGGTGAAGCCGGCGAGGTAGCTGCCGGGGCCGATCAGCGAGCGCCCGAGATCCGGGTTGCTCGCGAAGTAGCTCTGCATGACGCTGAGCCGCCGGGCCTCGATGCGCGCGCCGTTCAGATCGCCGCGCACCAGGTAATTCAGCATGTTCATCGTGTTGATGAGCAGCTTCTCGTACGGGGGCGCGCGGTACGGCCCCGCGTCGTCGCTGAACAGATACTTGGCGAGGTCGTGACCGGTGTTGCGCGACAGATCGAGCAGATCGATCTCCTTGTCGGCGACCTCCAGATCCCGGCTGCTGAGCTCGGTGCGGTCGAGCTCTTGCAAGATCATCGCGCGGTCGAGCAGGAACAGCGCGTTCTTGCCGCCGGTCTTTTCGGGCAGCTCCTTCTCGCTGTCCACCTCGAGCTGCTCGTTGACCAGGGCGAGCGCCTCGGCGGGCCGCCCGGCATCCAGCGCGCTGCGGATGGCCTTGGTGTGATCGGAGTGGCTCGCGCACGCGGAGAGCCAGAGCGCGAGCAGCAGCACGACGAAGCGGTACATCGGCGAGGACTAAATAATCGCCTTCGTCACCGCGGTCTTGTGCTGGAACAGGATCTCGCCAGTCTCCACGTTGAGCACCTGGATGAACATGAAGTACTGCACGCGCCGCTCCCCGGATTGACGTTCGTCGTTGCTGTAGACGCGCCCGGTCACGACGTAGCGCGCGCCCACTTGCTTGCCCCAGCCCGCGATCTGCGAAGGATCGAAGGCACCCGAATACTGGCGCTTGATCTCTTCTACCAGCGCCGGCTGCTGTTCCATGCTGATCACGCGCACGTGGCCGGCGTTGACCAGCGTGGTCTCGATGTCGGCGAGCAGCGCGTCGATCGAGCTGTCGATGTGCTCGCTGGTCTCGTTCCGGAGCGGGATCACGGCGACTGCCGGTCGGTTCTCGGCCTCCCAGCTCTTGACCACGGCGGACGTCTGCAGAGCCTGCATGTTCTCGTGCAGCATCTTCTGCAGGTCCCGGCGGTCGAGCCCGGTGCTCATGGCTTGGTCGTCCAACCCGGCCACGTCGTCACCGCGAACGGCCTTCGGCCCTCCGCAACCAACCAACCCCACCAGGATGCACACCGACCAAGCACGCAGAAGCAACATTCGCTTTCGCCTTTCGTAGCGGCCGCCCGGGCCGAACCCAGTAACTTGGACGGACCAGGGGCGAATTTCGATGTAAGGCTGCCCCGCCCGGAACGAAAGGGGCATCTTAGGGGCGCGGGCAAGGCTCTCGCCCCCTTGGGAAACCCCGGCGGACTAGCCTTCGGCGGCGCTCGGGCGGCGGACCGGGATGATCTGCACGCGCCGCTGATCGCCCTCGCCGTCACTGCGCGTGATGACGCCCTCGAACTTGGCGAGCGCGAGGTGGACGACGCGGCGGTCCCGCGGGTTCATCGGCTCGAAGGTGATGATCTTGCCTTCGTCCACGGCTTGCTTGCCGAGGCGCCGCGCCATGCTGGCGAGCGACAGGTCCCGGCGGTTCCGGTAGCCCTCGGCGTCTACGAGAATGTGACGCCGCTCGAGACCCGGCCGATTCACCACTCGGTGGACCAGGAACTGGAGCGCCTGGAGCACCTGGCCTTTCTTGCCGATGATCCTTCCCGAATCGCGGCCGGTGATCTCGAGGTTGATCTCGTCGGGAGCGTTGCCCTCGGTGGGGCGGCGCAGCCGGACTCGACAGTCCATGCCCATCTTGGCGACCACGGAGGACACGAAATCGAGCGCCTTCTTGGCGCGCGCATCGCTCGGCTCGTAGGGCTCTTCGCGCCGGCCGCGGCGGCGGCGGCCACCTTCGGCGTCCTCGCTCGAGCGCGAAGCGTCGTCCTCGTTCCCGGGCTCTTCTCCGTCGACGCCGTCCTCGTCGCCCCCGTCCTCGTCGTCGTCCAGATCCCAACCGCCCTCCTCGGGCAGGTCCTCGGTTTCAGTGTCGCTCATCGTCATGTCTTACCTTCCCGGAGCAGACGTCCGCGCCGATCGGTCGAGCCGTTCTCGCCATCGCGCCGGCCCTGACCCTCGCGGCTCGTCCCAGAGTCTTCGACGACCTTCACTCGGATATCCCCAGACCCCGAGCCGCCGCCAGGTCGAATACTGCGGCGGACGTGTCTCTCGACTGCTTGTTGCTGGATGATCCCGAGCACGCCGTTCGTGAACATGTATACCCCGAGGCCGGCCGGCAAAAACAGCATGAAGACCGTGAACATCGCCGGCATGAAGTACATGAGCATCTTCTGCTGGGCCGGGTCGCCCTGCATCGGCATCAGCTTTTGCTGAAAAAATGAAGTAATGCCGATGACGAAGGGCAGCACGTAGTACGGATCTGCGGCGGAAAGGTCGGGGAACCAGAGGAACGGGATGTTGTAGAGCTCGACCGCGGTCTGCAGGGTCGTGTAGAGCGCGAACCAGACCGGCATCGAAGCGAGCTGCGGCAGGCAACCCTTGACCGGGTTCACGTTGTGCTTCCGCCACAGCTCCATCTGGGCGAGGCCCTTTTGCTGCGGGTCGTCCTTGAACTTCTCGTTCAGCGCGTCGATCTCTGGTTTGAGCTCGCGCATCTTGATCATGCCCTTGATGCCGGGCAGCGCGAGCGGGAACAGCAGCGTGCGCGCGGTGATCGTGAGCACGATGATCGCGATCCCCCAGTTCGGGATCACGCTGTAAACCTTGAGCAGGAACGCGACCAGGATCTTGGCGATGAAGGAGAAGAAGCCGAGATCGATGAGCTCGATCAGGCCGTGCTGCCCGCCGCCGGCGGCCTCGAGCACGCGGCGCTCCTTCGGGCCGGCGTAGCTGAGCACCGAGTAGCGCACCTCTTCACCCGGCTTGAGCTCGCGCGCGCCGTAGGCGAGCCGCGCGCGATACAGCGCGCCCGCGTTCGGATCCTTGTCCTTGCTGGCGAAGCGCCGGCTGTCCCAGCGATCCTCGATCAACAGCTGACAGGCGGGCGAACCACCGGTGAGCGGGACCAGCGCATGCGAGAAATAGGCGTTCGAGACCGCGGCGAGGGCCGGCGTTCCGGGGGGCTGATACCAGTCGCCCCCGTTCGTGGCGTTCTTCGGAAAGTGCTCGGCTTTCTCGAAATCTTCCGGCTCGAAATCCGGCGGGTGCAGGCGCGTCGCGTTTCCGTCTTGCGACACGCACTCGACGTGGGTCACGAGCGGGCTGACGCGGAAGTGGCCGCTATGTGTCTCGGCCTCGGTGCGCCAGTCTTCGGTGTAAACGCTGAGGGCGTGCTTGCGCGGCGCGCCGTCCTTGTTCTTCAGCACCGCCGTGGCTTCGATCTCGTAGGGGCGCCCCGTGGTCTTCAGCGTCTGAACGAGCTCGACGCGCTCGTCCTGGTAGAAGAGCTCGCAGGATTTGCCGTCCGTGCGGCGGATCTCGAAGTCCACCGAGTCGAACGCCAGCTGGGCGTTTTCGTCGGTGATGCCCGCGGCCGCGTTCCGGAACTGGAAGCGAAGCTGACGGTGGAACTCGAGGTCCGGCGTCGTGGACAGATCGATCTTGTGACCGTCCTTCTGGTACTTCGCCTCGACGAGGTACAGGCGCTTCAGGCCACCCCCACGCGACGAGACCTGCGCGTGGAACCCGGGGCCGAACAGATCGCAGAGCCGCTCTGCCGGCCGCGAAGCCGCGGGAGCGGTGACAGTGCTTTCCGGCCGCAGCGGCTGGTGACCGCTCGTGCTTCCGCCGCCGAAGAACTTCGGCAACACCGTCATCGCGAGGAACACCGAGCCGACGATGAAGAGCAGCCGGACGAAGCCTTGTCGATCCATGGACGTTTGGGCCTAACTGAGAGTGGTCGGTCGGGGCGTGGACGGCGCCTGACGCTGGGTCCGGCCGCGGTCTAGCACTGACCGGGGGAGGTGGGGGAAGTAAGCGGGCTTTTAGCCCAGGCTGCCGTTTTCGAGACGGAAATCGGCGAGATCGCACGGAGAATGGCGTCTCGGCATTGCTGCCGAAACCAAGGGTCGATAACCGTGGAGCAGCCGATGGACGAAGACCGCTTGGTGCCCGTTTCACCCCGGCATTCGGTGCGACTGGCGCGCGAATACCTGACGGTGCTCGATAAGCCCCCGCAGCGCGACTACGTGGTGCGGACCATCACGCGCCGCGAGGCCAACGGCATGCCGCTGATGTCGGCCGAGATCGTGATCGCCAGCCGCGACACGCGCAAGGCTTTCCCCCTCGCCGACCGCTACCCGCTCCACTTTCGGAAGACCTACTTTCCGGCGCGGCTCCACGGCGATCCGGCCATCGAATATGCGCGGCAAGCGCAGGCGAGCGAGCTCGTCGGTTTACCTCCGCCGATCGGGCACGACGCCACCAGCTTTCGCAGCTGCCTGGTGCCGGGCACTCCGTACAGCCGCCTCACGCCGTTCGGTGCCGATCAAGAGGACGCGGATCTGCGCACGGCGCGCGAG
>JALYWZ010000055.1 GCA_030852505.1 Myxococcota bacterium
ATTCAGCGCAAGTCCCGGCGAGGCACGACCGGAGGGAGTGCACGAGGAGGGACTTGAACCCCCACACCTTTCGGTACCGGAACCTAAATCCGGCGCGTCTGCCAGTTCCGCCACTCGTGCGACGAGCAGCGCGACCATAGCATCCCGCGGCGGAGGGGCCGCTGAACCGCGGGGAAAAGCGGCCAGGCCGGATCTTCGGCGAAAAGCGGCGGCAGGTGGTAAACAGGGCCGACTTCGGCGGTATGTCTTCGGCCACGGAACCGGACAACAAGCAGAGCCCTGCAGAGGCAGGCTCGGGCGCGGCCAGCGAAGCGAGCGCGGAGCCGACGGTGATCGTGAAGGATCCGGCGTCGGCAGAGCCGCCCGCCAAAGCGAAGCCGTCGCCGCTCGCAGAAGAGACGGCGCCTTCTCTGCTCAAGCTCTCGAAGCAAGCCGAGGTCGGAGCGAAGGAGAAGGGCTACACAGGCGCGCGGGCCCTCCTGCGCCGCTACTGGGCGGACGCGCTGTTCTGGGTGCTCGGCGCGCTGCTGGTGGCGTGGATCGCCTGGGACTCGATCGCGGTGCGGCTCGTGACGTTCCAGGGTGGCGCGGACTACTGGGAGCACACGGCGACGCTGCGCGCGTTGATCGAGCAGCCGTTTTCGCCGCGAAATCCACAGTTGCTGAGCCCGGAGCCTTCGCCGCGGTTCGGGCCGCACTACGTGATCGTGGCGCTGGTCGCGCGGATCTTCGGCTGGGACGCGATGGACGCGATGGCGTTCGCCGGCACGCTGAACGCCGCGCTGTTCGTGCTCGGGATCTACGCGTTCTTCGGGACGTATTTCCGCGATCGGCGCGCGCCGCTCTACGGGCTGATCGTGATGTTCGGTAGCTGGTGGAGCGCCTGGAATTTCTCGAACGTCTACCAACTGAGCGTCTTTTTCGGGGTCGCGGGCTATCCGTCGAGCGCGACGCTCGCGATCACGATGCTGGGCTTCGCGCTGGCGGTGAAGGCCTTGCGCGCGCCGAAGACCTCGCCGTGGCAGCTCGCAGGGCTGGTGCTGATCTGGGCCTACGCGCTGATCACGCACCAGCTGACGGCGATGCTGACACTTTCGGGCTGCGTGATCCTCGCGACCGTGGAGCCGCAGGTTCCGCTCAGACGGCGCTTGTGGGTTGGCGGCACGGTGCTCGGGGCGTGCGTCGTCGCTACCGCCTGGCCTTACTTTCCGGTGTGGCAGGTGATCGCCGGTGGGAAGGGCGAAGAGGCGGGCTGGATCAGCCGCAGCGTGGCCGACGCGGCCAGGGGCGGTGAAGAGTACCGGCTCCACTACTTCTACCGAACCTCGCGGATCCTGCAGACCCTGGGCCTGGCGCTGATCGGGATCCCGATCTCACTCTGGTCCTTGTTCACGAAGCGACGTTTCATCGGGCTCGGCGCGCTGTCGATGGCGGTGCCGTTCATCGGCAACGCTTTCGTGCCGCTACCGCTCGGACACCGCTTCATCCTGCTCACGGTGTTCTACCTGCAGGTCGCGGTGGTCTGGGTGCTGGTCGCGGCGAGCCCGCGCCTGACCACGACGCCGCGTACCTGGAACGAGAAGCTCTCGGCCTGGGGCGGCTCGTTGTTGGTGGCGGTAACGCTCGGGCTCAGCGCTTACATCAACGTCGAAGACGCCTGGCGCGAGTTCGCGAAGGCGCACGCCCGGGCGCAGGACGCACGGAGCCCCTTCGTGCGCTACGCGGAGCGCGTCGGAGAGATCGCGGGAGCGAACGGGGTGGTGCTCGGCGACGCAATGCTCACCTGGCCGGTCCCGACCTTCGGCCCGCGCGTGGTGGCGCTGAACCACGAAAATCCGCTGGTCGAAGATCGGACGGCGCGCCTCGAGGCCGTGGACCTGTTCCTGAATCGGCGCACGTCCGACGCAGAGCGCCTCAGGATCCTCGAGCATTTCAAGGTCACGCACGTGCTCGTGAAGGACAAGCAAGAGCGCCAGATCTCCGATTTTCTGGACAAGCACGGCGGCAGACGCACGAAACTGCCGGCGGGGCACCGGTTGTACACGCTCGAGTGAGTGCACTCCCGAGAACAAGTGTTAGAAAGCCTGCCCAATGTCTTCTGACGGCTTTTCGGCGCTCGCGGCCAGCGTGGGTCGCAATTCGGGCCCCTCCGGGCGCCCCGTAGTGTGCGTACAAGGGCTCGGTTTCGTCGGCTCGGCGATGGCCCTGGCGGTGGCCAGCGCGCGCGACCCCGAGACCGGGCAGCCCCGCTACGACGTGATCGGCGTGGAGCTTTCGACCCCGGACGGCCGCGCCAAGGTCGATGCGGTGAACGCCGGGGAGCTGCCGGTGCGCTCGTCCGATCCGAAGATGGCGGAGGCGATGGCCCGCGCTCGCAGCACCGGCAACCTGATCGCCGTGACCAGCGACGAAGCGTATCGACTGGCGAAGGTCGCGATCATCGACGTTCACCTCGACCTCTTGCAAGAGGGCGGCAAACCCAAGGTCAAGTACGACGGCTTGAAGGCGGCGGTTCGCAGCGTCGCCGAGCGCGTGCCCGAAGGCGCGCTGTTGATCGTCGAGACCACGGTGCCGCCCGGAACCTGCGAGAAAGTGCTGGCGCCCGAGCTCGACGCGATCATCGCCAAGCGCGGGCTCCCGCCGAAGTCGATCCTGCTCGCGCACTCGTACGAGCGCGTGATGCCGGGCAGTGAATACTTCGACTCGATCGTGAACTTCTGGCGCGTGTACAGCGGGCACACCCCGACTGCGGCCGACGCTTGCGAGAAGTTCCTGTCCGGCGTGGTGAACGCCGACAAATACCCGCTCACGCGCGTGGGCTCGACCACGGCCTCGGAGATGGGCAAGGTGCTCGAGAACAGTTACCGCGCCATGACCATCGCCTTCATGGAGGAGTGGGGGCGGTTCGCAGAAGAGCTCAACGTGGATTTGATGGAAGTCGTGAGCGCGATCCGCAAGCGCCCGACCCACTCGAACATCCGCCAGCCGGGCTTTGGCGTCGGCGGCTACTGCTTGACCAAGGATCCGCTGTTCGCGTCCGTCGCCGCGCGCGACCTGTTCGGCCTACCGGAGAGCGTGGACTTCCCGTTCTGCAAAGAAGCGGTGGCAGCGAACAACGCCATGCCGATCCGCTGCCTGAACCGGCTCGAAGCGCTGCTCGGCAGCTTGAAAGGCAAGCGCCTGGTGTTGCTCGGCGTGAGCTACCGGCAAGACGTGGCCGACACGCGCTACTCCCCCTCCGAGGACTTCGTGCGTGAAGCAGAGAAGCGCGGCGCGACGGTCGTGTGTCACGACCCGCTCGTGGTTCACTGGACCGAGCTCGATCGCAAGCTCGAGCCCCAGCTCCCCGATCCCTCGGGCGCGGACGCGGTGGTGTTCGCGGTGCCGCACCGCGAGTACCAGACGCTCGACGTCTCGAGCTGGCTCGGCAAGAGCCGGCCGGTGATCTTCGACGGCAACGCCGTGCTCTCGAAGCCGCAGCGCTCGGCGCTCAGCCAGGCGGGCGCGCGCGTCTTCAGCATCGGTCGCGGCGAGGAGGCAGCATCTTGAAAACTCTGATCACCGGCGGCGCCGGATTCATCGGCGGGCACCTGGCCAAGCGCCTGGTCGCGGCCGGACACACGCTGCACCTGGTCGACAACTTCGCGCGCGGCGTGGCGGACGCGGAGCTCGAAGCCCTGCAAAAGCAGCCCAACGTGCGCTTCTTCAAGAAGGACGTGCTCGAGCCGGCCGCGCTCGACGCCTTCGACAACGACTACGACTACGTTTTCCACCTGGCGGCGATCATCGGCGTCTCCAACGTGCTGAAGCGCCCGTACGCCGTGCTCGGCGACAACGTCACGATGCTGCTGTCGCTGCTGTCGTTCGCCAAGCGCCAGACCAAGTTGAAGCGCTTCGTGTTCGCCTCGACCAGCGAGGTCTACGCGGGCCTGCTCGAAAACTTCACGCTTCCGATCCCGACGCCGGAGTCGGTCGCGCTCGGCTTGCCCGACCTCAAGCACCCGCGCACCTCCTACATGCTGTCGAAGATCTACGGCGAAGCCCTGTGCCACCAGTCCGGGCTGCCCTTCACGCTGGTGCGGCCGCACAACTTCTACGGCCCGCGCATGGGCCTGTCCCACGTGGTGCCGGAGCTCCTGAAGCGCGCCTACGCCGCCAAAGACGGCGACTCGCTCGAGGTGTTCTCGGTCGACCACCGGCGCACCTTCTGCTTCATCGACGACGCCGTAGCGATGCTGGAGCTCGCCGCCACCTCCGAAAAAACCCTGAACGAGACGCTGAACCTCGGCACCGAAGCGCCCGAGGTTACGATCGGCGAGCTCGCGCAGAAGATCGTCGACATCGTCGGCCGCAAGCTGACGCTGGTGCCGAAGCCCGCGACGCCCGGCTCCCCCGCGCGCCGCTGCCCGGACATGAAGAAGACCGCGGCGCTCACCGGCTACCGCTCCCAGGTCAGCCTGGAAGACGGCATCCGCCGCACCTTCGACTGGTACCGCACGAACGTCTTCGACGGGAACGCGACGTCAGCGATCTGAGCAGGCCCTCAGAGCTGCAAGGGTCGTTTCGAGCCCACGTGTTCGGGCTCGACCCAGGCGAGAAGATCCGCCAGCGACTCGAGACGAACGCCAAAGACGCGGCTCGGAGAAAACTCGGGATCCTTCCTCAAATACGACTCGGCGTCGTTGAGCAACAGTCGGAGCAGGACACCGCCGACCAGCGTGGAGCCCAGTCTGCCGAGGTGAGCACCGCCGGCCTGAGTCTGAGCTTCCGCGAGCAGGTAGTACCAGAGTGGCGTGGTTCGCGCGAGCACGGCTGCACTGTCTTTTCCGAGTAATTCGCAGCGTTCTCGCGCCACCTCCGCAGCGCTCTCCGTGGCAGATCCGTTGGACGGCGGCGCGAGCAACAGTCGTCCTGCATCGAGGATCTCGTGTCCCAGCACCTTCGCCACCTCCTGTCCCGTCGGGATGCGAAGGCGACGGCCTCGCTGCAGGTTTCGAACCGCCAAGCTCGGTGCGCCCGTTTTCACCACGCGCGGCCCGGTCAGATCCGCGAGCGGCCCAACCAGCGTGGTGTCGATGCGGTAAGCGGGTTGAACGATCTCACGCTCGGTTCCGTCCTGCCCGCGCACCTGCAAGGGCACTCCTTGCTGGTCCTCGAACGGGAAGAAGTACTTCCATTCGAGCGTGGCGGGGGACGCGACTCCGAGAGAGTGCAGGGGCGCGAAGCCGTTCAAGCTTGGCGGCTCGTTCGCGAAGACGGGGATCCGGTTCTTCCCTCGTTGCTGCGTGCCCCTATCCATCAGCCTCGTGATGCGATCGTTCAGGTGGTAGCTCGGTCGAACCATCGAGTGACCGAAGCGGTACGCCGCGCCGGAGAACTCGACGGGCATGAATGATTCCTCGTAGAGGTTCAGCATCGGCGCTGGAAAGGGGTAGTCGTTCTCCGGCTTGCAGCGCTCGCGCAGAATTCGCCAGGTAGCAGCGTCGAGGATCCGCGGAGCGAAGTCATTGACGATCAACCACTGGTAGGTCTTGCGCACGAGGACCTGCGCCGGCCCGAACGCCGCGCGCTGGCCGCTGTCTCGACGAAGGAAATCGACGACACGGTTGTGGAGCCGCACGAAAGCGCGGTGCAGCTGCACGACCAGCTTGTTCTCGTCGTTGCGAGCGTCGCCGAGCACCGCGCGAGCTCCCAGCCGGAGCACGTCGCCCTCCACGCCTTCGAGCAGCTTTTCCTCGCTCGCGTCGTACATGTACGGTTGATCGTCCGGACCTGACCCATAGACGGAATCGAGATCGAAGCGCGGCGTGCGGAAGTCGATGCGCGCTCCCGCATCGAACTCGCGTTCGAAGCTGCTCACGGGATCGAGGGTCAGGTCGTGGTCGATGAACTGGCCAAAGTACGTGTAGCCGGAGCTCAGCCGGAGCTCGTCGTTGACACGCTCCCGGTTCTCGTCTTCGTCGTCGTCGAGCAAGGACGTGTCTTCCTCCGCGCCCTCACCGCTCATGCTTCGTCCGAGCGCCTCGAGCAGCTCGTCGTCGAGCTCGAACTGCGTCTGCGGGAACAAGCGACCGAACCGGCCGGCGCGCGCTGGTTCAGGGGAATCGTCCTGATAGACGCTCAAACCGCGACTTGGGCGTGCATGGGCAGGCATGGGTCATCTCCTGGTTTTCGTAAGAGTTTGCAGACGAGCTCGGTGCGGCCGGACACGCCGGCCTTGCGGAAAACGCTGCTCAGCTGGTTGGCGACGGTGCGCGGCGAGGCCCGCCGAACGTGCGCGATCTCGTGGTGCGCGTAGCCGGACAGCGACAAGCGGGCGACGGCGAGCTCGGCACGCGAGAGCAGGCCTTTGAGCTCGGCATCTGGCCAGGGTGCCGACACCTCCCACAGCTTTCTCTGGCCGAGGCCGACGAAGGAAAGCCGCGCGGCCGCGGGACGGCTCAGCCCGTGCGCCTCGTGAGCCGCCATGAACAGCAGGACGGGGATGTTCCAGATGCAGCAAGGCAGCCCGAGACGCGCGAGAGCGCGATGGTTCGTGGCCGAAATCGACGAGCACGATAGGTAGTCCGTCATGGCGATGACCTTCTGCGGCTCACCGAGCAAAATCCGGCGCAGCACGCCGAGCTCGGCCGCGGGCAGCGCCGACCGCCGTGAGGCGGGGACTGCCGAAACGTACATGGAGACGTGCGTCTTGCCGTACTCCAGCGACTCGGCCTTCCATTCGCCGGCGACCAGCTCGTGCCAGAACCGGCCGAGCTCGAATCCAGCCTGAAAGCTCGCCGCGGACAGCGGCGTCGCCGCGAGCGCCGCCTCTCTACCGGAAGCGCGAGCATTGCATTGCGCCATGGACGTCTCTCCTCGCGCGCAAAGCGCGCGGCCACGGTCGAGCAAAGCAGAGCTCGCGGCGCCGTGACATTACGGAGGTATTTCAAAGGAAGCGCGAGCGCCTGAAATCGGTTTGTAATGTCCGACCGCAGTGCGAGCTCGTACGTTCACACCCGAAGCAGAGGCTTCAGAAAGCGAGTGTCATCATGCCGACTGTGATCGACGAGCCGCCGCGCAAGGAGCGTTACCTCAGCGACTACCCCGTGCGGTTCTGCTCCGAAAAGTACCCGTTGCTCGCGTTCCTCTACGCGGTCTACGCGGGCGGCGAGAACGTGATCTACTGCGACCACAGCGAGGAGTATCACGAGAAGTATCTGGAGGAGCCGTTCACCAGCAAGGGCTTGCCGGTGCCGGACTACATCAAGCAGGTCTACGATCACCTCGAGAACGTCTTCGATCCCGCCACGGAGAAACGCACCAAGACGGTGCACGCGGACGCCGCGGACTGGGATCTGTTCCTGGCCGCGCTCAAGGTCGAGATGACCTCCAAGACCCAGACTCCTCCGCTCGCCTGGTGATTCACGGGAGGGGGGTGGCCTTGTTTTCGAGTCGCAACTTGTTATCGGGTTTCAGCGAACACCTCGCATCCCCGCTCGTTCCGGACGCGGCAGGGCATGCGCTCCGCGCCATCGCAGCCCAACTACCGGTGGTCGGGAGCTCTCAATACGTCGAGCTCCGCCTCGGAGAGCATGCCTCGCCGCGCGTGGACTTCCTGATCGCGGTGAGTCGCTTGCAGCGAGAGCTCGTCCAAGCGAACGCCGCCACCTACCGAGCGCTCGGCCCCGGGTTGTCGCCGCTGTGCCGAACGCTCGAGCGCTGGACCAACCGAGAATCGAGTTTGTACGAGGCGGTTCCGATGCTCTGGCTGGAGTTCGACGACGTCGAACGCCAGAGCGCGCTGTCCGCGAACCTTTGCGCGACCGTAGCGCCGTCTTACCTGGAACCGCTCGCGCCGATCGTCAGCCTCGCGCACGCGGATCTTCCAGCGATCTTGTTCGAAGTGCTGGAGCTGGCGCGCGGCAACGCGCCCACGGCGAGCGAGAGGGACACGCTGACTCGGTGCGTGCAGGGTCTGCCTGCGGGCTCGCACTGGCTACACTTGTCGGTGATGACTGCGCGTTCGCCGCAGGTCGTCAAGCTGTACGGGGTCTTTCCCGCTGGCACGGCCGTCGCGTACCTGCGAGGGCTCGGCTGGGGCGGGGACCTCGCGCGAATCGAGCGCCTGCTCTCGCGCTCTGCCGAGGTGGACGGCGCGGGCGGCGAGGTTTACCTCGATCTCTGCGTCAGCGAGCTATCCGGCGGTCACGGCTACAGCTTGGGCATCTGCTTCTCGAAGCAGCGGATACGCCCCGCAGATCCGCGGCGCGGCGCGCTAATCGAGTTCTTGCTCGCGGAGCGCTTGTGCACCAGCGCTCAGGCGGTCGCGCTCGCGGACTGGCCCGCAAAGGTCGCGCTCGGTGCAGGTGCGGAGCGGCGCCACTTTTTGGAGCGCTGGTTCGAGATCAAGCTCGTCTATCATTCGGCAGAGGCTCTGAGCGCAAAGGCCTACCTCGGCTTTGCGGCGTCAGCCGGGCAGCTGAAGGCCGCTGAGAGCCAGGGCATCGATCACCAGCGCCGTATCTAGCGCTTGCCTGGTTTCTACGAACCAGCCGAGAGCTTGCCTCAACGCGAGCTCACTCTCGGGCTCGCGGATCTGCCGGAAATAGCAGTAGGCGGAGCGCAGCTCGACCCAGCGAGCCGCTTGCCTCCGGGCGATGTCCAACGCGCGGCGGTAGCCACTACGCGCGCCGGCGACATCGCCAATCGGGCTCGCCGCATCCCCGAGCAAGAACGCCATCACACGCTCTGCTTCGGCGGCGCCGTACCCCTCGCCGGTCGATTCGGCGTGAGCGACCGCGGCGCGGGCCATGACCAACCCCTCGTCGTATCGACCCGCGGCGTGACGCGCCAGCGCCAGCGCCGAGTAATGCCAGCTATCGGCAGCGCGCAGCCCCAGGCCATTCCAGGCCTTCACGCCCTGCTCCAGTCCCTCGAGCGCAGCGGGGACTCCGAGCGGGCCGTCGATCATGCCCTGTACCAGCGCGGAATATCCCTGGGCGAAGCCGAGACCGAAGCGAGCGCCGAGCTCCATGCCTTCGCGAGCGCGCGCCCGCGCCAGGTCCAGCGCCGGGTTCGGCGACGGCGCGGTGGCTCCGATGAACAACTCGAGCGCGCCCATGTGCACCACCAGCGGAGCTTCGATGGCCGGTGCGTTCAAGCGTCTGGCCGCTTCGATCACTCGCTCCGCGCGCGCGCGGGCCTGCCCGACGTGGCCGAGCAACACCGAGGCCGTGGCCGAAAACGCCAGCGACGTCAGCCAGGGATCCGCGCCGAAGCGCACCACCTGTTCTTGCTGTCGTTCGGCATCGAACCAGTGTTCGCACAAGTCCGCGTATCTCAGGCACTCTTCGAAGCGACCACGCAGGATCGACGTCTGGCAGGCGCTATCGAACGCCGACAGGTGGAGGACGCGATCGTCGGCTTGCTTCGCCAGCTCGAGCAGCTCGTCGCAGATCTCCACTGCGCGCTCGTAGTTGGCGCGGGCGTTGTGGAACGTCCAGAGCCCCTTGAGAGTCGTGAACCGCTGCAGCCGGTCGGGCTTCGAAGAGGCGACCAACACCTCCGCCCTGGAAAATGTCTCGAGTACGCTGGGCGTCGCGAAGCCCTCGGTCGCGATGTGCACGGCACCGAGAGCGTTCAGCGTCTCGAGCTCACGGAGCTCCGCGGCTCGAGTCGACTCGACGCGCGATGCCAGGGACAGCCCGACCTTCAGGTGCTCGAGCGCCTCGCGATAAGCGCTGGCCGCCGCGGCGGACTGACCGGCGCGGAGGCGGTATTCGCTGGCGCGCTCCGGCATGCCCGCGAGCTCGAAGTGCCAGGCCAGTTGTGCCGGGTGGACGGGCTCACCGCTCTCGCCCGCCGAACGTCGCTCGAGCTCCTGAGCGATCGCGCGATGAGCCGCCTGGCGCGAGTGCAGCAGCATGCTGTCCTCCGCCGCCTGCTGGATCAGGGCGTGACGGAAGGCGTAGCTCGGTCGCGCTCCACGCGCGCGCGGGAGGATCAAGCCAGCGAACGTCAGCGCGTCGAGCCCCGCCTGGGTCGTTGGCGGGTCCTGTCCTGCGACCACCTTCAGCAGGTCCAGGTCGAACTCGCGACCGATGGCGGCCGCGATTTGGGCGACTTGCTTGGCTTGTCCCAGACGGTCGAGCCGGCTCGTCAACAGATCCCGCAGACTGGTCGGAAGGATGGACGAGCTCTTCGCGCTGGCACCGGCAGCTTGCCCGGAGGCGTCGAGCAAGCTGCGCGTGAGCTCCTCGATGAACAACGGAACCCCGTCGGTGCGCTCGACGATGCTCGCCACGAGCTCCGCGTCGAGCCTCGAGCCCTGGGCGGTCGCGTCGATCAGGCCCTTCGCCGCTTCCGCGTCCAAGCTCTTCAGAACGAACTCTTCCAAGTCCGGCGGTCGCGACCAAGCCGTGGGCCGGGAGGTGAGCAGCATCAGCACGGCGTGGCGCTGGAGCAACCCGGCGAGACGCGCGAGCAGCTCGTTGGTGGTCGGATCTGCCCAGTGCACGTCCTCCAGGACGATCAGGCGCGCACCGTCTACTTCGGCGTTGGACAGCAGCTCCGCCAGCGCGGTGAGCAGGACCTCGCGCTGGCGCTCGCTCGACAGTTTGGCGATCTCCTCGCTCAGTTCCGAGACGCCGAGCCAGCTGCAGAGCACCGGTAAAAACAGCTCGGTGCCCAGCCGCGCGCGTTCGAGCGCGCCGGCGATGCGCGCGCGATCTTCCAGCTCGGGGCCTTCCAGCTGCAGGGCTCGGCGGAGCAGGTCGAGGATCGGCGCGAGGGCGGTGTTGCGGTTCTCGGGACGGCACTGGGCCGTGAACACGGGAACGCCGACGCGGAGCGCGCGCGCACGCAGCTCGTGTGCGAGGCGGGTCTTTCCAATTCCCGGCTCTCCGCTCAACAGCACCAGCTTTCCGTTGCCCGAGCGCGCCCGGGCCCAGAGCTCGAGCAGCGACTGAAGCTCGGCGTCGCGCCCGAACAACTCGCCCTCGAGCGCCTCCTGCACCTCCGGACCGGGCGTGTCCTCCCCGGCGGCAAACCGATAGACGGGCTCTGCCTGGGCGTCGGCGTCGCCCTCGTCGCCGAGCTTCTCGAGCCGGAAATGCCGGCGTAGGAGCTGCGCAGACGCGGCGCTCAAGCTGGAGCAGCTCTCCCTCGTCGCGGCTTCCAGGCGAGCCGCGCCGTCCAGCACGGGACCGGACAGCGCTCCGTCGGCGTTGACGAAGAGGATCCCGGTGTGCACGCCGAGGCGCCAACCGAGCTCGATCCCGTGTTGTGCGGACAGGGTCAGACGCCGCGACTCGAGGCTTTTAGCCAAGTCTTTTGCCGTCCGCGCGGCACGCCGCGCATCGGCTTCGGTCGCCGTCGGATAGCCGAAGACGAGTAAAGTGCGGTTGGCGAGCTGCCCCGCGACGTAGCCACCGGCTTCGACGGCCAGGTTTGCAGCCGCGGTCAATTGATCGCGCTGAACCGTGTCGAGCAACTCGAGCTCCACGGCCCGCGCGGTGTCGGAGCGAGCGCTGACGGTGAGCGATAGCGCCGTGCATTGTCGCCGTTCCCCCGAGATGCGTCGCGGCCGCTCGAGCGAGACGGTAGACGCT
Source organism: Myxococcota bacterium (assembly GCA_030852505.1). Taxonomy (GTDB): domain Bacteria; phylum Myxococcota_A; class Polyangia; order Polyangiales; family Polyangiaceae; genus PMG-095. Next base: position 11,592 of record JALYWZ010000055.1, read on the forward strand.
CCTTCCGTCGGCGGCGGCTCGCCGAGCGGGCCGACCAGATCTTCGACGCGAACGCTGGTCAATTCGCGGAGCAGCCGGCTCGCGTCGTGTGCTCGCTCGCGGGGGGCCTTTCGGAGAGCGCTGCGCAGGATTTCTCCGAGAGGATGCCTGGCGAGCGCCGCAGGCAGCGGCACCTCCAGTGGGCTCAGCTGCTTCTGGAAGATCTGCGCCATGGTGGCCGCCGCCATGGGGCGCTCGCCCGTGAGGCATTCGAGAAGGACCAGGCCCCACGAGTAGAGATCGGATCTCGCCGTGGCCCGCTCCCCGCGCAGCTGTTCCGGGGCGGCGTACGAGGGCGTACCCAGAATTTCTTGGCTGTGCGTCAGGTTGGCGCCCGCCTGCGCCGCGCTCTCGAAGGCTCCAACGCCGAAGTCCAACACCATGATGTGACGTCGGCCGCCCTGGGCGAGGACCATCAGGTTGTCCGGCTTGATGTCCCGGTGAACGATGCCCGTGGCATGGGCCGTCGCGAGCGCGTCCAGCACCTCGGCCATCAGGGCAATCCCGAGCTCCGGCGGCAGCCAGTGCTCACGGGCCAGTACCTGCGCCAGCGTCTCGCCTTCGACGAGCTCGAATACCAGAAATAGGTGACCACCTCGCCTGCCCTTGTCGATCAGACGAACGATGTGCGGGTGGTCCAGGGCCGAGCACAGCTTGGCCTCGCGCTCGAAGCGCGCCGCGCGGCGCGACGACGCTTCGTCGTCTTCATCCAGCGAGAGCCGCTGCACCTTCACGGCGCACGGCGCAGAATCCGCGGAACGCAGCGCCTTGAACACACGTCCGTACGCGCCCTGCCCGATCGACCCTAGGAGCTGGTATTCCGGCGCGAGCGCGCGGGCCACCTCTCGATCATCGACCCCGATCACCCGAGCTCCGCCGGCTGTTCGTCTACCTCGCGTTGCCCGCGTCGGCCGATCACCAGCCGTTCCGTGCCAATTCGGATCTGCCCTCGGCGGCGCTCCACGATGCGAGTCGGCTCGCCTACCCCGCACTCACCAAAAAGCCGTCGCAGCCGGTGGATCTCCACGTTCAGCGCGGCGTAGGAGCTGTACTCCGGC
>JALYWZ010000385.1 GCA_030852505.1 Myxococcota bacterium
GCCGAAGGCGGCCATGGTGGCGAAGCCGCCGCGCCGGCCCTGCCCGGTGACGAAATCCCCGAGGGTTACGTTCAAGGCATCATTGCCGTCGGATACGGCGGCTTGCGCGTCGTGTCGCGCGACGACGGAAAGACCTGGAGCGACGCGGTCGACTTCGGTGATGCCAACGCCGACGACGAAAACCTGCTGCGCGCCGTCGCCTATGGCAAGGGCCGCTGGATCGCGACCGGCTGGAAGCTCGTGTACTCGGACGACGGCGTGAGCTGGAAGCAGCACTCGATGGTGCGCGACGAGTTTCAAAATCAACAGATCATCGAAGGGCTCGCCTACAAGGACGGTTACTTCTACGGCGCCGGCGATCCAGGTCGCTTCTATCGCTCCGCCGACGGGCTCGACTGGGAGCCGTACGGCGAGCGCATCGGCAACACCGAGAAGCACACGGCGCTCTCGTTCCGAGCCGGCAAATTCGTGTCCTACGGCGACTCGAAAACCAGCTTCGAATCGAGCGACGGCCTGACCTGGACCGAAATGGACCTCGAGCAGGGCACGTACTGCGAGGGGCAGTGGCGCTCGCTGTCGCAATGTCACGACGCGGCCTGGTTCGACGGCGGCTTCTACCTGCGCGTCGAGTGGGGCGGCGAGATCTTGCGCTCGACCAACGGCTCCAATTTCCAGCGCGTGTATCGCGACGCGGATGAGCACACGGCGTACAAGACGATCACCTTCGCCGAAGGCTACGTCGCGCCCTGAGCGAGTGTGCTCCTGTCGCGTACCGCTTGCCGCTTCCACAGGGCTCGCCGCGGAGCCGCCCGTCGCCTCACTGCCAGCGGAACGTCTTCATCGCTATCACTGAGCTCACGCTGCCCCAGACCGCGAGCACGAGCACCTCGGATCCGAGCTCGGTCAGCCGGGCGCCGTCGTTGCAGATGGCGCGCAGCGCGTCGACCAGCGCCGTCAGCGGCAAACAGCGGATCGGCGCGTGGAGCCAGTCGGGAAAGCGCTCGTACGAGAAGAATGCGCCCGACAGCACCCACATCGGGAGCTGCACCAGGTTCATCCAGCCGTTGGCCGCCTCGGTGTTCTCGACGCGCGCGCCGATCAGCAGGCTGATGCCCGCGAAACACGCGGCGCCAGCCACCGACATCGCGAAGAACTCCAGATAGCTGCCCTGGATCACCGTGCCGAACGCCAGCCGTCCGAACACGACCAGCACCAGGAGCTCGAGCACGAGCAGCAGGCTACGCGCCGAAAAGTAGGCGAAAAACAGCTGGCCGCGGTGCATCGGCGTCACGGCCAGCCGGCGCAACAAGCGGCGCTTGCGCTGAACCACGAAGTTGTAACCGACGCCCCACATGCTGCTGCCCATCAGGTTCAGGCCGATCAACCCGGGCAGCAGAAAATCGATGTACCGCGAGCCGAGCTCGGAGACCTTGGCTTCCGTCGCTTGCAGCGGATCACGCCGGCCGGCAGCGCGCTGGACCACGTCGTCGACGAGCAGCCGCGCCATCTGCCCCTGCTCCTTGAGCGCGTCGTAGTGATAGACGGGCGCGGCGGCGCCGAGATCGACGATCACGTCGACCTTGCCGCGCTTGAGGTCGCGCTGCGCCGTCTCGGCCGAGCTCGAACGCGCGACGAGACGCGGGCTCGACACCAGCGCTTTCTCGAGCGGCGCGGAGTGCGCTCCTCCGATCACGGCGACGCGCGGGAGCTCCGGCGGCCGCGAGCGAAAGGCGATACCGAGCCCGATCGTCATCAGCACCGGAAAGCCGAACACCCAGAACAGGATGCCTTTTTCCCGCCAGAATTCGCGCAGGCGCGCGAGGGTCAGCTCACGCAGCGGGCTCGGTCGCGAGCTCGTCATACGTCCCCCGCTTTGGGTGCGCCGTTGCCGTTCTCTTCGGTGAGCCCGCGTCCGGTGAGCTGCAAGAACACGTCGTCGAGCGTGGCCTGGTGGGTGCTGAGGCCGATGGGAACCACGTTCTGCCGCTCGAGCTCGCCGAGCACGGAGGTGAGAGCGGAAAGGCTCCGACCCAGTCGCACGCGGTAGCGCGGGCCGCGGCGCTGCACGGACTCGACGGCTTCGAGCGCTTCCAACCCGGCCGAGTCGAGCTCACCCGCGAGCTCGAACTCCAAGAACTGCACGTCCCCGAGGCCGTCCACCAGCGAGCGCGGTGTGCCGTGCGCCATCAGCCGGCCGTGGTCCATGATCGCGATCTCGTCGCAGAGCTGCTGCGCTTCTTCCATGTAGTGCGTGGTGAGCAGCACGCTGCCGCCCTCGGCGCGGAAGCTCTCGACGATCTTCCACAGCTGCTTGCGTGCGCGCGGATCGAGCCCGGTGGTCGGCTCGTCGAGAAACAACAGATCCGGCCGGCCCGCGAGCGCCGTCGCCACCGCCACGCGCTGCTTCTGACCCCCCGAGAGCTGGGAAAATTGCTGGTGCCGCGCGTCGCGCAGGTCCACCAGATCCAGCAGCTCCTCCGCGTCCCGCCCGCGCGGGTAAAACGAGCGGAACAGCCGGAACACTTCGTCCACGTGCAGCCGATCACCGAGCTCGGTCGCCTGCAGCTGAACACCGATGCGCTCGCGTAGGGCCTGGTCCTGGCCCTTGCCCCAGGAGATCCCGAACAGCTCGATGCTGCCCGAGGTCGGGGCCTGCAGCCCTTCCAGCATCTCGACGGTGGTCGTCTTGCCGGCGCCGTTCGGCCCGAGCAGGCCGAAGCACACGCCGCGCTTCACCTCGAGCTCGATGCCCGCCACCGCGACTAGCTCGCCGTAGCGCTTGACCAGACGCTGACAACGAATGGCAGGGGCATCGCTCATCGGGGCCCCGAGTGTAGCCCGAGGGCGGCGCGGGGTTCTCGCCAAACCTCGGCGAGCTCCTGTAAGGTGAGGCGCGGCGCCGCGTTCGAACGACGATAGCGCTCGAAACCGACCCCATGCTCACCGGAACCCGTTCTTCTGCGCGGCAGGGCCTGGCTCTCCTGCCCCCGCTCTTCCTTGCAGCTTGTGCCCAGCGGCCGCCCGCTCAGGTGCCCACGAGGCCTGCGCGCTCGGCAGCTTCGGAGGCCGGCCAGCGCAAGGCTCTGAGCCTCACCGTTTACAATCAGAACTTCGGCCTGATCCGCGAACGGCGCCTGGTCTCACTCGGCGAGGGCCTGGTCGAGCTCGAGTACCGCGACGTGGCGCGCGAGCTCGAGCCCAACACCGTCAGCGTGCGTTCCCTCGGAAAATCCAGCGACCTGAGCGTGCTCGAGCAGAACTACCGCTACGACTTGCTGTCGCCGAAGACCTTGCTCGAAAAGCACGTGGGCGAGAAGATCAAGATCTACCGCTACGACGAGAAGCTCGGCACCGAGCAGGTGAAAGAAGCGGAGATAGTCGCCGCCGAGAACGGCGTCGTGCTGCGCGTGGACGGCCAGCTCACGTACGAGCTCCCCGGTCGCTTCGCCTTCCCGAAGCTGCCTGACGACCTGGTCGCGAAACCCACGCTGGTCTGGCTGGTCCAAAGCGGCGCGCCGGAGCAGGAGCTCGAAGTGAGCTACCTGACGCGCGGGTTGAACTGGAGCGCTGACTACGTGGTCAAGCTCGACGCTTCGGACAAAAAAGCCGATCTCAACGGCTGGGTCACGCTCACGAACGAGAGCGGCACGAGCTTCGAGGCCGCCCAGCTCAAGCTGGTGGCAGGCGACGTGCAGCGCGTGGCCCCGCTAGCGGATCGGGAGGAAGAGCTGGTGCGCCTGTCCTCGATCGAGCTCTCGAAACCTCCAGCGCCCGCATTCCAGGAAGAGTCGCTGCTCGACTACCACCTGTACACGCTCGACCGCCCGACCAGCGTCAAGGACAAGGAAAAGAAGCAGGTCGCGCTGCTCGAGGCGCACGACGTCCAGGTGACGAAGAAGCTCGTGCTGCGTGGCACCGAGCGCTACTTCCTCTCGCGCCACGGCACGGTGAGCACCAATCAACGGCTCGACGTGATGCTCGAGCTCGAGAACGCGAAGAAGAACCAGCTCGGCATGCCGCTGCCCCAGGGCACGTTGCGCGTCTACAAGGCCGACACGGCAGGCGGCCTACAGTTCGTTGGCGAAGATCGCATCGACCACACCCCGCGCGACGAGAAGGTGAAGGTACGCCTCGGCCAGGCATTCGACGTCGTCGCCGACCGCAAGCAGCTCCAGTACACGCAGCTCTTTCAATGCGTGTCCGAGTCCGAGTGGGAAATCGAGATCCGAAACCACAAGGACACGGCCGAAGCCGTCCAGGTCTGGGAGCCCGTGAGCGGCGACTGGGAAGTCGTGCGCTCCACCCTGCCTTCGCGACGCGAGGACTCGCGTCACTTCGTGTTCGACCTGAACGTCCCGGCGCGCGGCAAGGCCAATATCAACTACCGAGTCCGAGTCCGATGGTGCTGAAATGAGCCGACCCCTCCCGTTTTTCGCTTACTCGCTGCTCTCCCTGTCGTTGTCGAGCGCCGCCGCTGCGGCTCCGCCGGCAGAGCGCGTCTCCACCGAGAAGGACCGCACCAAAGTCACGCTCACGGTTTACAATCAAAACTTCGGCCTGGTGCGCGAGCTGCGAACGCTCGACGCCCTGCCAAACGGCGAGGTCTCGCTCGAGTTTGCGGACGTGGCCGCGACCATCCAGCCCGAGACCGTCCACATCCGCTCGCTCACGAGCCCGGGCGCGCTCGCCGTGCTCGAACAGAACTACCGCTACGACCTGCTCACGCCCGAGAAGCTGCTCGAGAAGTACGTCGGCCGCCCCGTGCGCGTCTACCGCTACCACGAGGCCAAGGCCGAAGAACAAGCCGTGGACGCGAAGCTGCTGTCCGTCGCGGGCGGGCCGGTCCTGCAAATCGGCAAGGAAGTCACTTTCGGCTACGGCGGCCGCTTCGCGTTCCCCGAGGTCCCCGAAGATCTGATCGCGCGCCCGACCTTGATGTGGCTGCTCGCCAGCCGGCAGCAGAAGCAGTCCGTCGAGGTCAGCTACCTCGCGCGCGAGATGAGCTGGAGCGCGGACTACGTGATGGTGCTCGACGAAAAGGAGTCGCGTGCCGATCTCACCGGTTGGGTCACGCTCTCGAACCGCTCCGGCGCCTCGTACAAGGACGCCGAGCTCAAGCTGGTCGCCGGTGACGTGAATCGAGTTCGGCCGCAGACGCAGCTACCTGGCAGCGTCGCTTACAAGTCCGCCCCGGCGCGTGATGCGCGCATGCAGGAGGAGTCGCTGTTCGAGTACCACCTGTACACGCTGGGGCGCCCCACCACGCTCCGCAACAACGAACAGAAACAAGTCACGCTGCTCGAAGGCCGCGGCCTCAGCGTCACCAAGAAGCTCGTGCTGCCCTCGCAGACGTATTGGTTCCGCAGCCAGTACGGCGAGGTTCAGACGAGCCAGAAGGTCGCCGTGGAGCTCGAGCTCGAAAACTCCGAGAAAAACCGGCTGGGAATGCCCCTGCCCAAAGGCAC
>JALYWZ010000386.1 GCA_030852505.1 Myxococcota bacterium
AGCCCTGGGTCGGAGTACAGATCGGCGACGCACGCGACCGGACCGTAGTACTGCTCGGTTTGGTTGAGATGCGTGGTGCCCGTGCGCGCCGTCCCGGTCAGCACCTGGTCGAACTCGAGCGGGCCCGTCGTCGAAAGAGTCAGTACTCGGTTCCCGACGATGAGCTCGGGCCGGCCGGAGAAGTCGAGGTTGGCGATCGAAACCGCCGGCGACGTCCAAACGTCGGTCGGGAAGAGTTCGGCTGGGCTCTTCGCGATCACCTCGCCGCGGTTACTCAAGATCAAAACCGCCGCCTGCTGAGTGATGGCGACGATCTCTGGCACGCCGTCCTGGTCGAGATCCCCCGCGGCCAGGATGCTGCCGAGCCGGACACCGGCGAGCTCGAGACTGTTGGTCTCCGGATCGTCGTTGCAGTCCTGAGGAACGTCCCCGCCCTCTCGATAGTACGCTCCGTTCGCGTCGGCGTAGGACTCGTCCCCGCTCGCGGGCGCTTCCGGCTCGCCGCAGAGCGCGAAGAAGTCGCGCCCCTTGTCGGGGCCGCCGCCGTGCACCGCACGCACGATGCCTCCTCGGTCCTTCGAGTAAGTGATGAACACGATCTCGGGGAAGTCGAACTCGTTGATCCGGCCATCGCCGTTGTCGTCGTCCAGGTTCACGACCAGAGGCGTGCTCCCGACCTGAGCCGACCAGGCGAACGGCTTTCCCGTGGCGTCCGGGTTCTTGGAGTTGGCGCCGCCCCAGCGGAACTCGAGGGCCGGCAAGACCTGTTCGAACGGCGTGGCGTCCAGGGTGCACGTGGGCGCCTTTCCCGTCCCGGCGCACAGCCCGGCTTCACAAGCCGTGAACGGAGGACAGTCCCAGTCGTCCTCGCAGGTGCAGCCGGACGAGCTGACCGAGTGCTCCACGCACTCGCTCGCATAGCGATCGGGACCGAGCCCGGAACACTCGTAAGGGGACGTCTCGGCTGCGCCGGAAGAGTCGCAGATCAAGACCTGCTCGCCGTCGCAACGCCGCGTGCCGCCCTCGCAGGTGTCGTCGACGCACACCGAGCCGTCGCAGAAGCGCGCCGGCGGGCAATCGACGTCGCTCTCGCAGCCGATGTCGACGCAGCGGTTGCCGCCCCCTGGCGCGGGCTGACACTCTTCGGTGGCGCCGCACGACAGCTCGTCGCAGGCGTTGTCGATGCATTCGGCGCTTGCCGACGTGGTCTCGCAACGCTGGCCCGGGCCGCAGCGATCGCAGGGATTTCCCGAGCTTTCGCCGCCCTGGTCGGAGCCGGCTCTGCCGCCCGTGGTCACGACGCCGGTGCCGCCGAGCGACACTCCGGGTTGCCCGCTGGAGCCGCCTTGCGCGCCGGAGCCGCCGGAGCTGCTCACCACCAAGCTCGGATCACCGGACTCGCTGCACGCGAGCAAGAAGATCAGACTCGACGCGCCCAGGTAACCGCTCACGCGATTCCGCTGCATGCACGCAACCTATCATGGCTGCTGCTCTGTCTGCTACGCGCACTCGTTCTGAAACAAGAGTGCTTTCAGCCAGTGATTGCGTTCGTTACGAAGTCGAGAGAGACGCGGGATACACGACGTGGAATTTCGCACCGCGCCCGCGATCGACTCGCTACTTCGCCCCGGCGCGTTGCCACACGTCGCGCATTTCGATCACGATCTGCTGGCCAAGAGTCCACATCACTCCCGAGTAGACGAGCGCGCCCGCCGTCACCATGCAGGCGAGCCGGACAATCGCCGGCATTTCGGCGGTCGCGCCCTTCACCGCCCAGACGCTCGCCGACATGATCACGGCGCTCGCCATCGGCAACAGGGTGCTCGTGAAGAGCGGCCAGGCCCGCACGCCGGTGTTGACGCGAAGGAATCGGAAACCAATCGGAAGCCCGACGTAGGCACGAGCGACGTTGGCGGCCACGGCGGCGAGCGGCCCGAACGGCGCAGCCAGCGCGACCGTGAGTGCCGTGAAGCTCACGTTGATCAGGGCGCCGAGCGCGGCACGATCCGATCTTCCGACCGCGACGATCGACGTCCACGTGAAGGCGTGCAGGGTGATGGGAATCACGCCGAGACACATGATTTGCAGCACGGTTGCGCTCACCGCCCACTGCGAGCCGAACAGCAGCGGCAAGAGGTCGTCGGCGACCGCAGCCAGCCCGAGATACGAAGGAAAGGTGACGAGCGCGCAGGTGCGGACCATTCGGCGAAACCCGCGCTCGAAAGCCACGGGGTCCGACTGCAAACGAGAGAAAGCCGGCAACGCCACCGACGTCAACGGCGTGACCGTGAACTGGGTCACCATGTCGAGGCAGCGAGACGCCACGCGGACGTGACCGACCGCGGCGGCTCCAGCAAAATATCCGAGCAGGAAGTCCAGGATGCGCCCGTTCAGCGTGCCGAGAAACGAGATGCCGACCATGTGCACGCCGAAGCGCGACATCCGGGAGAATTCGACCCGTGAGAAACGCAGCTTCGGAACCCAACGGTACGACCACCAGGCGAACAGCACGGCGGCGAGCGTCGACACGATGCGCTGGGCGACCAGGCTCCAGACGCCGAAGCCCATGAGCCCCATCCCGATGCCCACCCCGCCGCCGAACACGTTCGCCACGAGGCCGCGCATCGCCAGCGCCTTGTGACCGAAATCGCGAGTGAGCCGAGCTTCGTGGGTCGCGCCGAGGGCTACCAGCGGCAAAATCACGGACGAAACCTGGAGCACCGGGCCGAGCGCGGGCGCATCGAAGGCCCGGGCCGCGTACGGAGCCGACACGATGACCAGGCCGGCCATCGCGAGCGACAGCAGTAGCGTCGTCCAGAAGCAGGTATCGGCCTGGAGCTCGTTGGCGTCGTCGCGCTGGATCAAGGACTCGGGGAACCCGGCGCGCGTCAGCGGCCCACTCAGATCGATCACTGCCGCCGCCAACGCCATGAGCCCGATCTCCTCCGGCGCGAGCAGGCGCGTCAGGCTCATGAAGACGAGGAAGGACGTAACCTGGCTGCCGGCGATCCGAACGGCGGACCACACGGCAGCCCGCGCCACCTTCGACGCTAACGCCATGGATGCGTGCCTCGGGCAGCGCTACGTCGGCCGGGTAGACGACCGTGCGGAGGACACGAAGCGCGCATGACACCTTGCTAGCTCGGTCTCGTCATCGCACCAAGTCCTTCCGCGTTCATCACGTGCGGAATTCGGCGCACTGCGCGTGTCCCGTTTCACGAAAACGAAAACGCGCTCATGCCGAAACGCGCGCGCGCTAGCGTGAGCAAGCTGGGCTCGTTCGTGACGAAGTGATACTCGTTGATGATGCTCCCGAACCACAGTTGGCAGGTGCTCGAGACGGAGTTGCGGCAGTTGATGGCGCGGGGGCGCCCGATTCGCTTCGTCACCAACCCCGGCAACGCGGGTGATGGATTGATCGCTGCCGGGACCTGGCAGCTCTTCGACCAATTGAATCTTCGCCCAGTCGTTTCGAAGGTAAAGCAGGTCGCGCGCGGCGACATCGCCATTTATAGCGGCGGCGGAAACCTGGTGCCCGAATATCCGGCTTGTCGCGAGTTTCTCGAGCGGTGCCTGGCCGTCGGCGCCGATCGGGTCCTGATCCTTCCGCACACGATTCGCGGCCACGAGGGGCTCCTGGCTTCACTCGACGAGCGTTTCACTCTGGTCTGTCGAGACACGGAGTCGCTGGAGCGCGTCCGCGTCTCGGCGCCGGGCGCCCGCGTGATCCAAGCGCCCGACCTGGCTCTGTGCCTGGACGTGCGGCGTCTGCGCGAAAGTTGCCGGAGCCTCGAGGCCCACCGGCGCTTCGCGCTCGACCTCGTAGCGAACGGACAGGCCGCTCGCTACTTTCGCTGGCGCCGCACGCTCCGGCGCTTGAAGAACGAGCGCTCGGGTACCCTGTACGTGCTCCGCGCCGACGCCGAGGCACCCGTGGGTGCGAGCGGCGACCCGCGCTGGGACATCAGCAAGTATTACATCTCCAAGTTTCGTTCGCGTTACGAGTGCGACTTCGTGTCGCGCGACATCCTCGATTTCATGGAGGGTGTCCCGGCCGTCGTGACCAATCGGCTCCACGTGGGAATTGCCGGTGCGTTGATGGGGAAGCAGGTGACCTTCCGGGACAACTCGTACGGCAAGATCCGCGCGGTGTTCAACACCTCGCTGCGCGGGATCCAGGGGCTGAGCCTCACCGACTGAAGCGGCCATGAAGGTCCCGGAGCCGCTGCGCGCCCTGTCGCGATACAGCCGTGAAGCTTACGAACGCCAACGCCTCGGTGAGCGTTCGGTCGTCGTCGTCTCCAACAACTGCTGGGGATACGAGCTCTATCACGCCCTGCGCCGAGAGTACCCGACGCCCTTCGTCGGCTTGTACGTCTACCCCGAGTGTTACCTGAGCCTGCTCGCGAGCAAGTTCCCCGCGCGGCTGGAGCTCAGCGGCTTCGTCGAGACATCCCGCTACTACGACGCCCAGCCACGATACCCGGTGGGCGTCCTCGCCGACGGCGAAGAGCTGCATTTCCTGCACTACCGAACAGCGGAGGAGGCGCGCCTCAAGTGGGCGCGGCGCCTCGAGCGCATGCGCCGCGTGCTGGACGCGGCGAACACCGTGCTCGCCGTCAAGATGTGCGACCGCGACGGCTGCAAGCCGCAGCAGCTGTCAGCCTTCCACGAGCTGCCCTACTCACGGAAGCTATCGCTCGGTATCGCGACCAGCGCTCAGCGCAATCACCTGCACCTGCCGCGGCTGATCGATAGCGACGGGCGAAGCGTGATGGACGGACGGAGCCTTTACCGCAAACGCTACCGCTATTTCGACGTCACCGAATGGCTGCTCGCGGGTGCGGTGCGCCACACGCCGGTCTCGCTCGCGCTCGGCGCCATCAGCTGAGTCCCGGACGGGTGAGCTCCCAACTTCTGGGCGTAGGCCTCGAGCTCGGCGCGAGAGCCGTGCTGGAAGTAGAAGCACTCGTCCTCGAACCGCATCGGACGCGTACGGCCGTAGCCGAAGGGCAGCGTGGCGTAGTCCCGGAGCGGCCGCAGGCCGTGGCGCAACGTGCGGATCTTGAAGCGCTCCGGCAGCGAGCGTAACAGCCCCTTGGCTGCCGCCGCCACCGCGCGTGATTCGGTGGCGGCGATCGCGAACTTGAGCTCGGGGCTCAGATCCTTGTCGCCCTGATCGAGCGCGTGGATCCCCGACAAGAACTTGCGATACCCGTCCTTCCTTATCGCGAACAGGCTCTGCTGCAGCGGCCACGGCGTCCCCGTGCCGGCGCCGAACACGAAGCGGTGGCGACGGAGCTGGTCCTCGATCCGCGACCACAGCTGCTCGCCGAACAGCAGCGCGTCCTGCTCGACGTACAGAAAGTAGTCCATGCCGTTCATCAGTGCGTACTCGACGCCGAGCAGGACGGAGGCCATCCATCCGCAGTAGTGGAAGCTCGTCACCTGAGCG
>JALYWZ010000056.1:0-12202 GCA_030852505.1 Myxococcota bacterium
TGGAGTACGAGACGGCGACGCGGCACTACGCGCACGTCGATTGCCCCGGCCACGCGGACTACATCAAGAACATGATCACGGGCGCGGCGCAGATGGACGGCGCGATCCTGGTGGTGAGCGCGCTGGACAGCGTGATGCCGCAGACGCGCGAGCACGTGCTGCTCGCCAAGCAGGTGGGTCTGAACCACATCGTCGTGTTCTTGAACAAGTGCGACGCGGTGGAAGACAAGGAAATGCTGGAGCTGGTGGAGATGGAAGTCCGCGAGCTCTTGAACAAGTACAAGTTCAACGGCGACACGGCGAAGGTGATCCAGGGCGCGGCGCTGCCGGCGTTGAACGGCGACCCGAAGTGGGAAGAGACGATCGGCAACCTGCTGGCGGCGCTGGATTCGGAGATCCCGGAGCCGCAGCGCGAGGTGGACAAGCCGTTCTTGATGGCGATCGAGGACGTGTTCTCGATCAAGGGCCGCGGCACGGTGGCGACGGGCCGCATCGAGCGCGGCAAGGTCCACATCAACGACGAGGTCGAGATCATCGGCTTCGACAAGAGCAACAAGACGGTCGTGACTGGCGTCGAGATGTTCCGGAAGCAGCTGGACGAGGGCCAGGCCGGCGACAACGTCGGATGCCTGCTGCGCGGCGTCGAGAAGGAAGGCATCGAGCGCGGCCAGGTGCTGGCCAAGCCGGGCAGCATCAAGCCGCACAAGAAGTTCTTCGGCGAGGTGTACGTCCTCAAGAAGGAAGAGGGCGGCCGCCACACCCCGTTCTTCACCAACTACCGCCCGCAGTTCTACATCCGCACGACGGACGTGACGGGCAACGTGATGCTGCCCGAGGGCGTCAAGATGGTGATGCCGGGCGACAACATCACCATGGAGATCGAGCTCATCACCACGGTGGCGCTCGAAGAGCAGATGCGTTTCGCGATCCGCGAAGGCGGCAAGACCGTCGGCGCCGGCGTCGTCACCAAGATCATCGAGTGATGTAGGCGCCTTCGCCGCATCGAGAATTCACCAAGGGCCTGACGGAAACAGCAAATGGCTGACGCAACGAAGATTCGAATTCGCTTGAAGGCGTTCGATCATCAACTGCTCGACAAATCCACGACCGACATCGTCGAGACCGCTCGCCGCACCGGCGCGCGCGTCGCGGGTCCGATCCCGCTGCCGACGGGGATCCGGCGCTACACGGTTCTCCGCGGTCCGCACATCGACAAGAAGTCGCGGGAGCAGTTCGAGGTGCGCACGCACAAGCGCCTGATCGACATCCTGGAGCCGACGCCGCAAACGTTGGATGCCCTGATGAAGCTCGACCTGTCGGCTGGCGTCGACGTCGAGATCAAGAGCTGAGGTCATCGATGGCAAAAATCGACGTCTTCAATCTGAAACGCGAGAAGGTCGGCGAGCTCGAGCTCAGCGACGAGGTGTTCGCCGCCGAAGTGAAGCAGCACCTGTTTCACGAGGTGATCACCGCGCAGCTGGCCTCGCGCCGCCAGGGCACGCACGCCGCCAAGGAGCGGGCCGCCGTGGCCGGCTCGAGCAAGAAGATCTACAAGCAGAAGGGCACGGGGCGCGCGCGCCACGGCTCGATCCGCGCGCCGCTGTTCGTGGGCGGTGGTCGTGCTCACCCGCCGAAGCCGCAGGACTTCAGCTACCGCCCGCCGCGCCGCGTGCGCGTCGGCGCGCTGCGCTCCGCGCTCAGCCTGCTCGTCAAGGAAGGTCGGCTGATCGTGGTCGATGCCATCGACCTCGGCGAGATCAAGACCAAGAAGCTGCAGGGCGTTCTCGGCGCGCTCAACACCGGCAAGAAGACGCTGGTGGTGGACGACCGCACGAACGAGAACCTGAAGCTCTCCATCCGCAACATGCCCGACAACTCGTACCTCCCGCCCGAGGGCGTGAACGTGTACGACTTGCTCCGCCACAACCACCTCGTGGTTTCGAAGGCCGCCGCCAAGGCGCTCGAAGCCCGCTGCCTCGACGCGAAGGCGTGAACCGATGAAACCGCAGGATATCGTCAAGAGGCCGATCGCCCTCACCGAGAAGGCGGCGCGGCTCAAGGAAAAGAACAAGGTCGTGTTCGAGGTCGATCGCGCCGCGAACAAGCTTCAGATCCGCGACGCGGTCGAGGCTCTGTTCTCGGTCAAGGTCACCGACGTCAACACGCTGGTCTACCGCGGCAAGATGAAGCGGATGGGCCGGGCGCTCGCCAAGCGCCCCAACTGGAAGAAAGCGATCGTCACGCTCCGCGAGGGCGACGACATTCAGTTCTTCGACGAGTCGAAGGAGTAAGAAATGGGCATTCGCGCATTCAAACCCACTTCCGCGGCGCGCCGCTTCTACAACGTCTCCGACTTCGCCGACATCACGCGCGACGAGCCGGAGGCGAAGCTGCTCGAGAAGCACACCTCGACCGGCGGCCGTAACCACTACGGGCGTATCACCGCGCGCTTCCGCGGCGGCGGCCACAAGCGCCGCTACCGCGTGATCGATTTCAAGCGCAACAAGATCGGCGTGCCGGCTCGCGTCGCGCACATCGAGTACGATCCGAACCGCACGGCGCGGATCGCGCTCCTGCACTACGCAGACGGCGAGAAGCGCTACATCCTGGCGCCGGACGGCCTGAAGCAGGGCGACACCGTGATCTCGAGCCGCTTCGGCGACATCATCCCCGGCAACTGCTTGCCGCTGGGTGAGATCCCGGCCGGCACGATGATTCACAACATCGAGGCCAAGAAGGGCAAGGGCGGCCAGTTCGTGCGCTCTGCCGGCACCGCGGCCCAGCTGATGGCGAAGGACGGCACCTACGCGCAGGTGAAGTTGCCGAGCGGCGAGGTGCGCAAGATGCACGTCGCCTGCCGCGCAACCATCGGCCAGGTGTCGAACCTCGAGCACCAGAACATCAGCCTCGGTAAGGCCGGTCGCAGCCGTTGGCTCGGCAAGCGCCCGCACAACCGCGGCGTCACGATGAACCCCGTCGATCACCCGATGGGTGGTGGTGAAGGCCGCACCAGCGGTGGTCGTCACCCCTGCTCGCCCTGGGGCCAGCTGTCCAAGGGCTTGAAGACCCGCAACAACAAGCGCACCGACGGCATGATCGTCAAGCACCGGAAAGCGAAGGGCGGCTGATGGCTCGCAGTATCAAGAAGGGTCCGTTCATCGACGGCCACCTGTTGAAGAAGATCGAAGACGCAGTAGCCTCGAAGGACAAGAAGCCGATCAAGACTTGGTCGCGCCGTTCGACGATCCTGCCCGAGGCCGTCGGCGTCACCTTCGCCGTGCACAACGGACGCAAGTTCGTGCCGGTGTTCGTGACCGAGAACATGGTCGGTCACAAGCTCGGCGAGTTCGCTCCGACCCGCACCTTCCACTCCCACGCCGGCGACCGCAAGGCGCCCGCGGCGGGTGCGAAGCCTGCGGCGCCGAAGCCGGCCGGCAAGCGCTGAGCAGAACCGGCCCGCTTCGAGCGGGAGCTACGGCGGCGCGTCGTTCACGGCGCGTCGCCGTGGTGTTTTGTGGGGCGCGTGCTCGATATCACCCTCGGGGGCTATCGGCGCCGTGCCGCTGGGAGCGGGACAGGCGCAGGCCCGAGGTCAAGGGGGCGAGGCGAGCGACGGCGATGATTTGACTAGCGCGGGCGATCCGCACGTCGCTTCCGGCCGTTCTCGAGCGGATTTGCACTCCGCTCGAAACACAATCGTCGGTCGGGGAGGCTTCACGTCGCGGTCCGACTTTTCATGCAGCCCCGGGGCGGCATAGCATGTGTTTTCCCTCCCGGCGTTCGGGCGGGGTCATACGCAGCACAGCGGGAGCCAGATGGTCGAAGACATTCGTTCGATTCTGAAGGAGCACGGAAAGCTATCGGTCGACATCGCCGGCCTTTCGGACGACGCCGATCTGTATCAAGCCGGCCTCACTTCGCACGCCAGCGTGAACGTGATGCTCGCGCTCGAGGGTAAGTTCGACATCGAGTTTCCGGATCGAATGTTGAAGCGCAACGTCTTCGAGAGCGTCTCCGCCATCCGCGCCGCGATCGAGGAGCTCACGGGGGGAGCATGACGGTCGGTCGAAGCGGAAAACCCCTGTCCGAAACCATTGGAGGGTCGCCTTGAGCAAAGCCAACGAATCGCCCCACGTCGCCACGGCGCAGCGCATCGCGCGCGAGGTCGCAGGACCGCAAGCCGCGAGCGTGGACCGCGACGCCCGTTTCCCGCGCGAGGCGCTCGACGCGCTGAAGGAAGCGCGTCTGTTGTCAGCGTTCGTGCCCAAGTCGATGGGCGGGCTCGGCCTCGGGATGATCGAGCTGTCGCAGATGTGTGAAGCGCTCGCGCAGCACTGTGCCTCGACCGGCATGGTGTTCGCGATGCACCAGATCCAGGTCGCCTGCCTGGTGCGCCATGCAAACGGCGTGGGCTTCTTCGAGCGCTATCTGAAGGAGCTCGCCGCGAAGCAATACTTGATCGCCTCGGTCACGTCCGAGGTCGGCGTCGGCGGGGAGATGCGCACCAGCATCTGTGCCGTAGAAAAGAGCGGCGATCGCTTCAAGCTCGACAAGGACGCCTCGACCATTTCCTACGGCGAGCACGCCGACGACCTGCTCGTCACCGCACGAGCCACGCCGGACGCGACCCCCAACGACCAGGCCCTGGTGCTGGTGAGCAAGCCGGACTACTCGCTCGAGCGCACCGGCGCCTGGGACACGCTCGGCATGCGCGGCACCTGCAGCCCGCCGTTCAAGATGCGGTCGACCGGCGCGACGGAGCGGATCCTGCCCGCGCCGTTCGCCGACATCGCGAGCCAGACCATGGTCCCGTTCTCGCACATCCTCTGGGCCTCGTGCTGGCTCGGCATCTCCACGGCGGCCGTCTCCAAGGCGCGCGCGTTCGTGCGCAACCAGGCGCGGTCGAAGCCGGGGCAGACGCCGCCCAGCGCCATGCGCTTGGCGGAGGTCGCGACCCAGCTGCAGATGATGCGCGCCAACGTGCACGACGTGGCGAGCGAGTGCGAGTATCTGATGAATCACCCCGAGTCGAGCATCGACGTCCTGTCGTCGGTGGCCTTCGCGGTGAAGATGAACAACCTCAAGGTCTCCACCTCCGAGGCGGCGTTCCAGATCGCGCATCGCTGCCTCGGGATCTGCGGGATCATGGGCTACAAGAACGATTCCAAGTTCTCGATCGGCATCCACCTGCGCGACTCGATGTCGGCCGCGCTGATGGTCAGCAACGATCGAATCCTGTCGACCAACGCGGCGATGCTGCTGGTGCTCAAAGATGACTGACGTCGAATATTCGTCCGAGTCGCTGTACAACGAGCTGGTCCGCCACAAGCTGATCCTGCCGGTGTCGGAGCCGGGCGCGTTCGGGCGCGGCGCCGTGTTCGAGGACGTTCTCGAGCGCTTCGGGGACCTGGTCACGCGCATCTCCAAGAACGACGGCGCGGAGCGCATGCAGTTCCCGCCGATCCTCGACCGCAAGACCTTCGAGAAGAGCGAGTTTTTGGACTCGTTCCCGCACCTCGCGGGCACGGTGTTCTCGTTCAAGGGCACCGAGGCACAGGCCAAGGAGCTGCAGGCCAAGGTGAAGGCCGGCGAGAGCTGGGAAGACACGCAGAGCATGACCGGGGTCGCGCTCGCGCCCGCCGCTTGTTACCCGGTCTACCCCGCGTGCGCCGGCACGGTGCCGGACGAGGGGCGGCTCGTGTACATGCAAAACTGGGTGTTCCGGCACGAGCCGTCACCCGAGCCGACCCGCATGCAGTCGTTCCGCTGCCGCGAGTTCATCCGCATCGGCAAGCCCGAGGCCGTGTTCGAGTGGCGCAACTCCTGGCACCAGCGCGGGCTCGAGCTCTTGCTGTCGCTCGGCCTCCCGGCAAAGTCGGACGTGGCCGCCGACCCGTTCTTCGGGCGCGGCGGGCGCATGCTGGCCGCGAACCAGAAGGACCAGAAGCTGAAATTCGAGGTGCTGGTACCGGTGATTTCGAAGGAAAACCCCACGGCGGTCTGCTCCTTCAACTACCACCAGGACCACTTCGGGAAGATCTTCGGCATTTACACGCCGGACGGTGAGCTCGCGCACACCGCGTGCCTCGGCTTCGGGATGGAGCGCGTGGTGATGGCGCTGTTCAAGACCCACGGCTTCGTGCCGGCAGAGTGGCCGAAGTACGTGCGCGATCTGCTCTGGCCATGAATCGGGTCTCGGTCTTCGGCCTCGAGCCCGCGACGTACACTCGCCATGCGCTGCACGGCGAGGGCAACCAGTGGGTCGAGAAGAACTGTTACATCGACGTGTGGATCGAGGCGCTGCACGCCGCAGGCCTCGAACCTCTGGCGCTGATGCCGTTCACGTTGGCGAGCGACTTCGACGGCGATCAGTGGACGTTCTACAAGCCGCCGCACGGCGAGATCCAGGAGCTCTACGGGGTCTCGGTGCAGGAGCTCAACGTCTACAAGCCGATCCTCGAGCACTCGCTGTATCACGCAGGGCGCGGGCGGCTCGTGTTCACGGAAGCCGACGCGTTCTTCATGCCCGACACCCAGGGCACCGACTACCACACGCACCACACCAAGAGCACGATCGCGATCGAGAGCATCGACGTCGAGCGCCGCGAGCTCCGCTACTTCCACAACGCCGGCTACTACGAGCTCTCGGGTGACGACTTCGTGAAGCTGTTTCGCCTCGAAGCCGAGCCGGACCCCAGGTTTTTGCCGCTGTTCGCCGAGCTCGCCAAGTTCGACCGGGTCGAGCGGCTCCCGCGGGCAGAGCTCGCGGCGCGCTCAGAGCGCTTGCTCTCGACCTGGTTTTCACGAAGGCCCACGCAGAACCCGCTCGAGCGCCACGGCGAGCAGTTCCCGCGCGACATCGAGGAGCTGCGAGCGAAGGGCATCGATGCCTATCACGCTTACGCCTTCGCCTCGATCCGGCAGTGCGGGTCGAACTTCGAGCTGCTGGCCGCTTACCTGCGCTGGCTCGGCGGTCCGTACGAGGCGGCGGCCGCGCACTTCGACGCGATTTCGCTGGGCTCGAAGGCGATGATTCTGAAGGGCGCGCGCGCCGTGAGCTCGAAGAAGCCGTTCGACTTTTCGGAGACCTTTCGCGAGCTCGCGAGGTCGTGGGAGCAGGGCATCGCGTCGCTCGGCGAGCTCCTGCGGGCGTAGCGTCGGGCGATGGCCAAGGTCCGCGCCGCCTCCAACCAGAGCGTCGAGGCTCTCTGCTCGGGTTGGGAGCTGTGCGAGCTCGAGCCGAAGGCCGCGCCAGCCACGCCGGAAGAGCTCGAGGCGCTTTCGCCGCGGTTCCTGCCGGCGGCGGTCCCAGGCACGGTCGCCGGCGCGCTCTCCGGCGCGGGGCTCTGGGACTTCGAGCGGCTACGCGACCTCGACGAGCCGGAGTTCTGGTTTCGGACGCGCTTCGCGAGCACCCCCGCCACAGCGGGAGAGTCGCTCTGGCTGTGCCTGGACGGCCTCGCCACGCTCGCCGAGGTGTTCCTGAACGGGACCAAGATCCTGAGCTCCGACAACATGTTTCACTCGCACGAGCTCGACGTGACGGCGCTCGTGGCAGAGGAGAACCGGCTATGCCTGCGGTTCTCGTCGCTGAAGGCGTCGCTCGCGAAGCGCCGGCCCAGGCCGCGTTACCGCACGCGGCTCGTGGAGCAAACGCAGCTGCGCTGGTTCCGGACCAGCTTGCTCGGGCGGATCCCGGCGTTTACTCCCAGGGTGGTTGCGGTCGGACCGTACCGCGGGATCCGGCTCGAGCGCAGGCGCGGGGCGTTCCTCGAGCGGGCGTCGCTGCGGGCGGGGTTGGAGCAGGGCAAGCCGATCGTGCGCGCCGGGTTCGACGTCTCTGGCAACGTTCGGAGCGCACGCCTCGTGATCGGCGACGCGAGCACGCCCTTGATGCGAAGCGCGGAGGGGCGTTTCCACGGCGTGCTCTCGGTTCCGCGCGCCGAGCCGTGGTGGCCGCACACCCACGGGGCAAGCCCGCTGTATCGAGCGCGCGTGCTGCTCGAGGACGAGCAGGGAACGATCGACGTCGATTTCGGCGCGCTCGGCTTCCGCTCGATCGAGGCGCTCGACGACGACCAGCGCTTCGCCTTGAAGGTCAACGGCGTCGAGCTGTTCTGCCGGGGCGCCTGCTGGACCAACGACGACATCGTCACACTTGGGGGTGATAATGCGCCGGCGCGCGCCCTCGAGCTCGCGCGCCGCGCCGGGATGAACGCGCTGCGCGTCGGCGGGACGATGTGTTACGAATCCAGCGCGTTTTACGACGCCTGCGACGCGGCCGGGATCCTGGTCTGGCAGGACTACATGTTCGCGAACTTCGATTACCCGCACGACGACGCGGAGTTCTTGGCGAGCGTGCGCCGCGAAGCCGAGCAGTTCTTGTCGCGCACCGAGACCAACGCCTGCATCGCGCTCCTGTGCGGCAACAGCGAGGTCGAGCAGCAAGCGGCGATGCTCGGCCTGCCTGCGGAGCTCGGCAAGCAGCCGCTTTTCGAGGACGTGCTGCGAGAAATCAGCCGCCAGCGCCGGAATGACGTGCCCTATTTGCCGTCCACCCCGAGCGGCGGGGCGCTGCCGTTCCAGGTCGACTCGCGGATTTCGCACTATTACGGCGTCGGTGCCTACCTGAGGCCGCTCGAGGATGCACGGCGGGCCCGGGTGCTGTTCGCGAGCGAGTGCCTGGCATTTGCGAACATTCCGAGCGACGGCACGCTCGAGCGGGTGCTACCCGACGGCCAGGCTCCCTTCCACGACCCACGCTGGAAGGCTCGCGTGCCGCGCGACGGCGGCGCCGGCTGGGACTTCGACGACGTGCGCGATCACTACACCCAGCTGCTGTTCGGTGTGGATGTCGTCGCCCAGCGCTCGAGCGATCCCACGCGCGCGCTCGCGCTGGGTCGCGTGACGAGCGGCGAGGTGATGGCCACCACGCTCGCGGAGTGGCGCCGCCGAGGCTCGACCTGTCGAGGTGCGCTGATCTGGTTCTTCAAGGACCTGTGGCCGGGCGCGGGCTGGGGCATCGTCGACGCGCTCGGTGAGCCGAAGGCCGCTTACTACTTCGTGCGGCGCGCCATGCAGCCGCTCGCTCTGTTCTTGTCGGACGAGGGGCTGAACGGGCTCTATTTGCAGCTCGTCAACGACACACCGCGCGAGCGCACGGTCGATCTCGGTTTCTGGCTGCTGCGCGGGGGAAAGACGCAGGTGGCGGAGGGCAAGCTCGCGGGTCTCGCCCTCCCGGGGCAGAGCGCGCTCGAGCTCCCCGCGGCACGCTTGCTCGAGCGCTTCCTCGACACGACGTACGCGTATCGCTTCGGGCCGCCGAGCCACGATCTCGCCGTGGCCCGCATGACGGACTCCGCGAGCGGCGAAGAGCTCGGGAGCTGGTCGTATTTCCCACAGCGCCTGCCGTCGGGGTACGACGACGAGCTCGAGCTTCGCGCAATCGCCACCGAGCTCGAACCGGGCGTGCACTCGCTTTCGCTCACGGCCAACCGCGCTGCGCATTGGGTGGCGCTCGAGCTGCCGGGCTTCGAGCCGGAAGACTCGTATTTTCACCTGTACCCGGGCGTGGAACGGCGCGTGCTCGTTCGAGGTCGCGCAGGCGTTCCGCTGAAGGGCGTGGCTCAGCCGTTGAACTCCCGCGCGCCCGTGCGCGTGCAGGCTTCAGGCCAGGGCTCTTAAGAACTTCTTCAGCCCGCGAACGGCCTGGACCGAAGTGCCGTGCCCGCCCTCGAAAGCCAGGAAATCTACCAGCCAACCTGCGTTCGTCAGGTCGTCCTTGAAGCGCTCGGTGGCCGAAAAAGCCAGGTCGGGATCGGCGCGGCCGTGGCTGATGAAGGCGCGCTGGCCGCGACGCTTTTCGAGCAACGGGTTCCATTTCCGCTCTGCGATGCGGCAGCCGGAGAGCATCACCAGCGCCGCGAGCTCTCGTGCGCTGTGCAACGCATAGTCGAACGCGAGCATCGCGCCTTGCGAGAAGCCGCCGAGCACGAGCGGTGTTCGTTCCGAACCGACGCGGATTGTATCGAGGAATTCGCGCAGCGTCGCACGAGCCTCTTCCAGCTCCGGCGGTTCGAAGCTCGAGAGATCGCGGGGTTGGCCCGAGGCCAAGGCCAGAGCGCGCGACGCACCGTCCGATGGCCACCACGTGTGCCCTCCGAGCTCACCGGCTCCCGTGCGATCGAGCGCTAGCGGAGCTTCGGGAAAGAAGAACTCTCCGTTGACTCCCATCGACTTCGCGAACGCGGAGAGGTCGTCCGTTCCGCCGGCAAAGCCGTGCAAAAGCACGATCTGCGGCCCGCCGTCACCCACCCGGTAGCGAACGATTTTTTGAATGGATCGCATTGACGGTGCACCGCGCGTCGAGCATTACCATGGACGACGAATGCCTGAAGGCCCGGGGACAATCTCACCAGCTGCCCCCGTTGATGTCGGCCCTGCGGACTCGTTTCTGGCCCTCGGCCGGGCGCGGCCGCTGTGGTTCGGACCGACGGATCGCCCGCTGTTCGGCTGGTATCATCCGGCGCGCGGCGCGACGCCCCGCGCGGCGCTCGTCATGTGCAGCCCGTTCGGGCACGAAGCGATGTCCGTACATCGCGGCTACGTGCACCTCGCGCGGCGCTTCGCCGCTAACGGCATCGCCGTGTTGCGTTTCGATTACGACGGCACCGGAGACTCCGCCGGTGATGCGCGCGATCCGGACCGAGTTCCGGCCTGGATACGCAGCATCCGCCTGGCGCGCGAGCGGCTCTTGCGCTTGAGCGGCACGGGCGCCACGTTCGTGTTCGGCCTGCGTCTCGGCGCGCTCTTGGCGCTGAGCGAAGCGGTCGACAATCCCGCGGACGGGTTGATCCTGTTCGCGCCGCCGGCCTCGGGTCGCGCCTGGGTGCGCGAGGTGCAGGCGCTGCAGATGCTCAAGCAATCCCAGCTCCCGTTCGCGCCGGCCACGCCCGAGCCCGCGGTCGTCGGCTTTCCGCTCGACCAGGCCACTCGCGACGCGATCACTGCGCTCAAGTACGACGGCCTGGTGTATCCGCCCGCGCGCCACGTGCTGCTGATCGCGCGAGACGACCTGCCGAGTGGTGAAGCCAAGCTCGCGCCGCTCTTGACCGAGATCGGGGCCGACGTCGTGATTTCGAAGGCGCCGGGCTACGCCGAGTTCGTGCCGGAAGATCCGGTCAAGTCGAAGCTGCCGGAGGCGGTGGCCGACGCGATCCTGTCGTTCATCGACGAGATCCACCCGCCCGCCACCGCAAAGCCCGCGTCGCAGGAGGAGGCTCCTGCGTGGTCGAGCCCCACGCCGTACGGCGAAGTCTCGGGTCGAGCACCTGCCTCGGATCGGGAGGCTCCCGACGAGGAAGAGCGGGAGGAGTCTCCGCCCCCGTCCGGGGAGGAGGCACCCTGGTCCAGCCCGCTGTCGCCGTCACCCCAAGAGGAGACGCCCACGTTCTCGCTGCGTCCGCCGATGCGCGAAGAGACGCCGACCTGGTCGTTGCGCACGGCGCAGCTGGGGCGTGACGCGCGGGGTCCGCTCGGCCTGCGCCGTGACGAACCGGCGCAGCTCAACAGCCGCATCGCGATCCTGGCCGGCGGCATCCGCGAGGAGGCCGTGCACTTCCACGGTCTGTTCGGCATCTTGAGCGAGCCGGTGTCCGCGGAGCTACCGGAGCCCACCGCCGTGCTGCTCTTCAATATCGGGGCCAACCACCACGTGGGCTCGAACCGCCTCTACGTGCAGATGGCGCGGGCCTGGTCGGCGCAGGGCTTCAACGTGCTGCGCCTGGATTTCTCTGGGATCGGCGACAGCCCGATCGCCGCCGGCAAACGCGAGAACGAGGTGTACTCGAAGCACATGTTCCAGGACGCGCGGCTGGCCATCGACTTCATGATCGCGCGCGGTGCGGAGCACGTGGTGCTGCTCGGCTTGTGCTCGGGCGCCTACGTCGCCTACCACAGCGCAATCCTCGATTCCCGCGTGTCGGACGTGGTGCTGATCAACCTGCTCACGTTCCACTGGACGGAGGGCGACTCACTCGAGATCCGCACGCGGAACACCCACAAGTCGACGACCTTTTACAAGCGCGCGGCGCTGAAGCTCGACACCTGGAAGCGGCTGGCGCGGGGGGACGTCAACGTGCGAGGCATCGCCGGGCAGCTCGCGCTCCGCACCAAGAAGCGGCTGTACCGCGAGGCGAAGTCG
>JALYWZ010000056.1:12212-12675 GCA_030852505.1 Myxococcota bacterium
CGGTGGCGGCGCGCTTCACGGGCACCCTGGCCGAGGTCACCGACGTGGAGCGCGGCTTCCGGTCGCTGGACGAGCGGGGCACGGGCGTGCTCGCGCTCTACGGCTCGGACGACGGCGGAATCGACGTGATCGAGGGGCACCTCGGCCCCGGAGCGGAGTCGATGGCCGGCAGCCGCTCGTTCCGGATGCAAGTGCTGGAAGGCCCCGATCACACCTTCACGCCGCTCTGGACCCAGCGTCAGCTCGTTCAGCTGATCGGCGAGTACCTGTTGGAGCGTTACGCGGCCGAGCCCTGACGGCGACGGAGCAGGAGCAGGGCGAGCGCGAGCAACGGGAACAAGGACGAGGCGTCGAAGCGCGCCGGGGAGAACGCGCAGCCACTGGCGCTCGATGGCGACGGAGAAGCAGCGGGAGCCGGGCTTCCACCCGAGCTCGGGCTCGGAGAGGCCGGCGGGGTCGAGGC
>JALYWZ010000387.1 GCA_030852505.1 Myxococcota bacterium
CCTCGACGGCTACCGTGCGCTCTTCGCCGCGACGGTCCCGGGCGATCCGCCGATCGAGCCTTCGCAGCGCTTTCAGACCGATCTCGTCAAGACCGGAGCCGCGCTCGCGCTCGGGCGCTCGACGCTCGCGGCGTTGCTCGGCGCCGCCGAGCTCGTCCAGCGCGTTTCCACCAGCGGCGCCGATCCGCGGCTCGAGGAGTTCCGCGCCAGATTCAGCCTGCGCTACGAGGGCCGGTTCGTGCCGCTGGTCGAGGCGCTCGATGCGGATCTCGGCATCGGCTACGACCGCTTCGACGCCGAGACTCAGGGCGAGCTGCTCGAGGATTTGCCGTTCTCGCGCAAACCGAGCGCGCTGGAGCGCTTCGACGCCTACGACGCCGCGCGCCTGTTCGTGCTGAATCGCGCGCTTGCTCGGGGCGAGCGCGTGCACGAGCTCGACGACCAGGAGCTCGCGCGATTTCCAGAGCGCGAGCCGGATCTGCTGCCCGAGTCGTTCGCGGTGCTGGCCCGCCTGGAGCGAGCTCCGGAGGGCGGCCATCGAATCGTCGTGCCGCACGTGATCGCGCCGTCGGCCGTGTCGCTGATGGCGCGCTTCTGTCACGCGAGCCCGGAGCTCAAGGGAGCCGTGCAGCGCCACGTCGAGCTCGAAAGCGCGCGCGCCGGGGAACCGCTGGTCGACGTCGTGCACATGCCCCACGGACACGTCGCGAACATCCTGCTCCGCCCGGTCCTCCGCGGCTACGAGATCCCCTATCACGGCAAGTCCGGCGCACCCGCCGAACGACAGCTCCCGCTCGAAGATCTGTACGTCGGTGTCGAAGCGCGGCGCCTGGTGCTGCGCTCGAAGCGCCTCGGGCGGAACGTCCGGGTCCGCATCAGCAATGCCCACAACTTCGAGGGCTGGTGGAACCTGCCGCTCTACCGTTTCCTCGGCGCGCTCCAGCTCCGGGACCACGGAGATCTGGCGAGCGCCTTCTACTGGGGAGCGCTCGATTCGAGCCCATTTTTGCCGCGGCTCGTGCGCGGCGGCGTGGTGTTGGCGCTCGCGCGCTGGAACCTTTCGAAGGCCGAGCTCGGGCCGGTCGACGGTGGAGTGCAGAAGCTCCGGGAACGGTTGGATCTGCCGCGCTGGGTCACGCTGTCCGACGGCGATCAGCGGCTTGCGATCGATCTCGACAATCCGCTCAGCGTCGAGATGTTGTGGCACGAGGTCCACCAGAAGCAGCGCTTCTCACTCGAGGAGCTGTGGCCCGCTCCGGAGGGCCTCGCCGCTTCGGGGCCCGAGGGTCGGTTCGCGAGCGAGCTGCTGGTACCGTTCGTACGCCGCGCGGTCGTCGCTACCGAGCCGCCCCCGTCGCCGCCCGCGCGCCCGCTGCTCGAGCTCGAGCGCGCCGCCCGCAGTCACCCCCCCGGCTCGGACTGGCTCTATCTCAAGATTTACGCCGGGCGCTCGCGGCTGCGCGGCCTGCTCGAGCAAGCGGCGGCCGCGCTTTCTTCGGCGGAGCTCGCACCGCACGTCGCGCGCTGGTTCTTCGTGCCCTTCGCAGATCCGGAGCCGCACCTCAGGCTGCGCGTGCGCGGTGAGCCCGGGGCGCTGCTCGCGCGGGTTCTACCGGCGCTCCACCGAGCCCTGGCCGGGGACTTCGCGAGCGGCTCGATCGCGCGACTCGAGCTCGCGACTTACGAACGCGAGCTCGAGCGCTACGCGGGAGTCGCCGCCACCGAGCTGGCCGAGCAGCTCTTCCACGCCGACAGCCTGGCCGTGGTCCAGCTCTCCGAGCTGCTCGAGGAGGACGGAGCGGCCTTCGAGCTCACGGTGCTCGGCATCCACCGCCTGCTGGTCGATTTCGGCCTCGACGTCCCGGCCCGGCTCCGCTTCGCCAGGACCGCCGCCGACGACTACGGGAGCGAGTTCGGCGCCACGACCGAGACCTGGAAGAAAATCGGCGAGAAGTACCGCAAGCACGCGCCGCGCCTGACCGAGCTGTTGTTCGGGGACTTGCCCGAGGAGGATGCGGCGCGACGCGCGCAGGCTAGCTTCGACGCCCGCTCCGAGCGCGCCGTGGCCGTCCGCCACGCCCTCGCGGGGCTCGGCCTGCCGTCCGCCGAAGTCGAGGAGCTCTTGCATTCGTACGCGCACCTGCACGCGATCCGCATGCTCGGGGATTCGGCGCGCTGGTACGAGCTCGTGGTGTACGACTTTTTGCGCCGGCTCTACGCGAGCGAGGCGGCCCGGGCTAACATCCGACCCTCCAAAAAAAAGGGCTCCGCTTCGTGACGCTTGGCCTCGGGTTTCGGATCATCGCCTTTACGGCCTGCGGGTTCGGACTGCTGTCGTGCTCGCTCGCGCTGTCGCGCGACGACGAGCAATGTTCGGACAGCCTCGACTGCCAGCGCTTCGGCTCCGAATACGTGTGCTCGTCGGACCACGTCTGCGTCACGTACACGAAGAGCGAACGCGGGGTCGAAGCCGACGGCGAGGAAGAGTGCCGCACCCACGCCGACTGCTCGGCGAAGCTCGGCCCCTCGTTGTGCCGCAAGGCCACGTGTCTGCCGCTGAACCAGCGCGATCTCGGCTGCGTCAGCCTCGACTGGGGCACGACGGCACCGACGGATGGAAGCGAGGTCGTGCCGATCGGCATGCTGGTGCCCGCGGCCGAGCTCGGCAGCGGCTCGCGTCGCAAGTTCAGCGGCGCGGTCGGCACCGCGATCAACGAGCTGAATGCGGCTCGCGAAGAGCTCGGCGAGACCTCGCTGCCGGCGCTCGTGGGTGTGGCCTGCGACGAGAGCTCGGACGCGGCCGTGACCTACCTGACCGAGGAGCTCGGAGTGCACGCGGTGATCGGCCCGGTCAGCGCGTCGCGAGCCGAGCAGGTGCTCGACCGCAGCGGAGGAAGCGCGGTGTTCTTCCTCCCGAGCGCCGACGGCCCGAATCTCTTGCCACAGGCTGCGGACCCGAAGTCCCTCGTGGTCGGCTGCAAGCCGAACCGGGACGGCATCCAGGCGCAGTTCTTGAGCGCGATCCGTGAGGTCACCGCGCGCGTCGAAGCCGAGCTCGGCGAGCCCGCCCAAGCGGTGTTGGCCGTCAGCGAGGACGCCCCGACCACGAGCTTCGCAGCCTCGCTCAACGACAAGGACCTGGCTGCCGTCGACGTGCGGCGGCTCGAGTACATCGCGGGCGGCCTTGGCCTGGTCGGCGCTCTGCGTTCCGTCTCGCCCGCGCCGAAGCTGTTGATCGCGGCCTCTGGCGAAGACGACTGGGTCGGCAACATCTCGGCCGTCGACGGCGCGAGCTTCCGGGCCAACGACTTTTATCCCTACTATTTCCTGGGCCAGAAGCGCTTCGAGCTGTTGGACACGCTCAGCGATCTCACCACTGCGGAGGGTTATCCGCGCCAGTACCACCGCGTGCTCGGGCTCGACTACCACAAGGACGAGCGCAGCAAGCTCGCCTACGAGGACTTCCGCGTGGCCTTCGAGCTCGACCCCGGCGGCGGAGCGGGCTCCGCGCCGGAGCCCGGCCTGGAATACGCCTACGATTGCGCCTACGCCGCCGCGTACGCCATGACCGCGGCGCGCGAACGCCGGCTGTCGCAGGGCGATCCCTCGCCCGACGCGATCGCGTTCTCGCTCGACGCTCTGGCCGGAGGCCGGGCCGTGCCGGTGCGCGCGCAGTCGATCGCCCAGGCCGTTGGCCTGCTCGCCGAGAGCCGGGGAACGGCCGGCTCTCTCGAGCTGCTCGGCAGCTCCGGCAAGCTCGACTTCTGGAGCGACGATTCGAACGAGTCCGGGCGGCGCTACTACCAGCGCAGCACGCCGGACGGCGAGCTCTACTGCATCCCGAAAACCGGCTTGAAGACCTTCTGCGACACGGGCGTGGTGTTCCCGGCCGACGGCAGCGAGCCCTCGGTCGACAACGGCAAGTGCGACTGCGCGGGGGCACCATGAGAGGGCGGCTCGGTCGGCTCGCGGCGCTCTCGGCTCTGGCTCTGCTCGGCTGCAGCGCCCCCGAAACTGCGGAGTCCGGCGCCACCGGGCTCTACACCGAAGCGATCGTCAACGGCGAGCTGTCCGGCGACGACCAGAACTCGGTCGTGCTCATCTACAACAACTTGTTGTCCACGTGGTGCACGGGCGCGGTGGTAGCCCCGACGTTGGTGCTCACGGCCCGGCACTGCCTGTTCAACTACAAGTCCGGACCAAACAACATCGTGAAGTGCGACGAGCAGGGCAGCGTCTCGCAAGTCTACGACTCGTTCGACCCTGCCCTGCTCACCGTCAGCATCGGCAAGGAACGCGGACCGAACCTGGTGCCCGAAGCCATCGGCGTGGACATCTACTCGAGCGACGACCTCGACCTGTGCTTGAACGACGTGGCGCTGCTCGAGGTGGACACGCCCTTGTCGCAGCCCATCGTCTCGATGCGGCTGGACGAGCCGCCCCGCGTCGGCGAACGCGGTGTGCTCGTGGGCTGGGGAGCCAATGAAGGCGACGTCGACAGTAAGCGCCCGCCGCTCAGCAAGCGCAGGCAAC
Organism: Myxococcota bacterium; assembly: GCA_030852505.1. Classification (GTDB taxonomy): domain Bacteria; phylum Myxococcota_A; class Polyangia; order Polyangiales; family Polyangiaceae; genus PMG-095. The sequence continues at coordinate 4,534 of JALYWZ010000387.1, forward strand.
GCGAGCTCGAGGTGCTCGCGGTTGGTCCGAAGAACTTCAGCCCGGATGGCGGCACCGCGCGCTACATCGAAAAAGCCACCTTCATCGCCACCGAAGGCGGATGCCAGGGAGACAGCGGAGGACCGTTGATCTCGACCGAGACCTCAGCGGTGTTCGGTGTGATGCACGCCATGCAAACCGCCGACCCCACCCAGGGTCTCGAGTCCGACATCCCGATCGCCGATTGCCTGGGCGGCTTCACGGTGCTGCACCGCCTCGACGAGCAGGCGGAGTGGATCCGCAGCGCCTTCCGCAAGCTGGGCGCAGCGCCCTGGATCGAGAACCGCCCGCTGCCGCGCGAGCTCGGGGAAAGCTGCGAGCTCGGGGACGATTGTGTTTCGGGCTTGTGCATCCGCGCGGGTGAGAGCGCGTTTTGCTCGGTCCATTGCGACGACGCGGCGTGCCCGAACGGCATGCAATGTGTCGGCGCCGAGTTCGATCGCGTCTGCACCCTGCCCGAGGTGGCGAGCGCCGAGTCGAGCTCGGGCGGCTGCGCGCTGGTTTCCGGCTCGAGCTCGAATGCCGGAGCCACGGCGGCACTGCTCGCGAGCCTCGGTGTGGCCGTTTTCGCGCGTCGCAGGCGCCGGAATCGGCCCTTGCAAGCGCTTCCGGACTCTGTCTAACCTCCCGCCGGTTCTCGGCCCTCCGGAGGTTTCGTGATGCGAATTCTTGGTTACGCTTTGATGTTTGCGGCGCTCGGGGGGGCGCTCGTCAGCTGTTCCGACGACGAGGACATCGACGTCACGCCGGGACCCGGCGAAGCGTCGGGCGGCGCCGCAGATGCGGGCGCCTCTTCCACGAGCGGCGGCTCGGACACGGGCGGGCGGCCCGCAACCGGCGGCGCTGTGAACGCGGGTGGCCAGGCCGTCGCTGCCGCCACC
>JALYWZ010000388.1 GCA_030852505.1 Myxococcota bacterium
CGCCACCGCTAGCCGGAACGCCGCCCATGTTGCCACCGGTGCTCTGCGCTCCACCGGTTGCTCCGCCACGCGATGTGTCGGCGCCGCCGCTCCCGCCGTTGCTGGTCTCGGAGCTCGAGCAGGCGGCGAGCGCCGCCGCGGCCAGGTAGGCGCTGAAGAGACGCATCGCTCGCAAGCATGGCCGCGTCCGTTCGACCGGATCAAGGCGCCGGCCCAACATTCGTGGGCGCGCGAAGTTTCCAGCGTCGGGGAATCGGGACGTGTGACTCGTCGCACTCGCAAAATCGGAATACGCTCGCGCGCAAAATGGCGAGATCGCGAATGTGGCGGGTGGGGTACGCAGCTGGTCTGGTGGCGTCGTTGGTCGGCTGCTCCGACGCGAGCAAAGGCGACACTCCGTCGCCCTCGGAGCCGAAACCCTTCGCCTGGGCCGAAGTCACGCCCTGCCCGGTGGCGCGCTTCGAGGCGCTCGGCGTGGTGGTGGCCGGCGAGCTGTGGGTGATGGGCGGCTTTCTATCGACCAAGCTCGACGTCACCCGGCGCATCGACATCTACGATCCGCGGAGTGATAGCTGGAGGCTCGGCCCCGAGCTGCCGGGCGCGGAGACTCACGCGGGCGTGGCCAACGTCGGTGACGACTTCGTGCTCGTCGGCGGCTTCGTCGGCAACGTGCTCGATCGCGTGACGACCGCCGGCACGTGGCGATGGAACGCCGCGAGCACGAGCTTCGTCGCAGGTCCGGATTTACCGGCAGCGCGCGCCGGCACCGCAACCGCGCTGCTCGGCACGACGCTCCACGTCGCCGGCGGCCTGGCGGAGGACGGCAACACCGACACTGGCGATCACTTCACGCTCGAGCTCGCGAGCGGCGCTGGTTGGACGAGCTCGGTGGCGCTGCCCGCGCCGCGCAACCACGGCGGAGGCGCAGCCTCGGGCGGCCTGTTCTACGCCGCAGCCGGGCGGTTTCGCTGGGACGAGACGTCGGGCCACGTCCCGGATCTACACGCGTTCGATCCCGCGACGAGCTCCTGGCAAGCCCGCGCCCCGATGCCGCTCGGCCGCTCGGAGATCGGCGCCTCGACGCTCGTGTTGTCGGACGGACGGCTGCTCACGGTCGGCGGCTCGGTCTTCGGTAAGAAGCCGAGTGATGAAGTGCTCGTCTACGATCCGCGCGCCGACGCCTGGTCGGCCCTTTCGCCCTTGCCGCGTCCCATCAAGGGCGCGATCGCCGTGCGCATCGACGATCGGATCATCGTCAGCAGTGGCTCGCCGACCTCGACCGATCCGTCCGCGACGACCTACGTCGGTTGCTGCTTGTGAGAGAGGCTCACGGTTTCGGCAGATCGAGCAGCTTGCGCACGGCCGCGAGCAACTCCGCCCGCTGAAACGGCTTCTGCAAAAACGAAATGCCCGGCTCGAGCACGCCGCCCTGGGCGATCGCGTCCTCGGTGTATCCCGACACGAACAACGCCCGCATCGAGCGCCCGCGCGAGGCCAGCTGCTGCGCCAGCTTTCGGCCGTTGATCCCCGGCAGCACCACGTCCGTGACCAGCAAGTCGAAGGCTTCGCCGCGGGCCGAGAGCTCGAGCGCTTCTTCGGCGGTGCGCACGCTGATCACGTGATAGCCCTGCTTTTGCAGCGTGCGCTCCACGACTGCTCGCACCGCGGCCTCGTCTTCGACGATCAGCACACGCTCTCCCGAGGCCGTCCCCGGGCTCGGCTGAAAAACCAGCGAGGACGCGGCCTCCTCGTCGACGCGGGGTAGGTAGACCTCGAAGGTCGTCCCGCGTCCGAGCGCGCTGTCCACGCTGATGTGCCCGCCGCTTTGCTTGACGATCCCGTAGCAGGTCGCAAGCCCGAGCCCGGTGCCGCCCGTGCGGGTGGTGAAGAACGGCTCGAACACGTGAGGCAGCGTCTCCGGCGCGATGCCAGCTCCGGTGTCGGTGACGCGAATCACCACGTAGCGACCGGGCGAGAGCTCGGGAACCTCGCTCGTCGTCGCGGCGCCGACGTCCGCGTCGCGCGTCTCCACCGTCAGCTCGCCCCCGTTGGGCATCGCGTCGCGCGCATTCGTCACCAGGTTCATCACGACCTGCTCGAGCTGGCTCTCGTCGGCTTTCACCCGCCCGCGCGCGGTCAGTGAATAGTTGGTGCGGATGTTCTCGGCGATCGCGCGCTGAAAGAGCCCTTCGAGTCGCCGCACCAGCGGGTTCGGATCGAGCACTTTGGGCTCGATCACCTGGCGCCGCGCAAACGCGAGGAGCTGCGCCGTGAGCGCAGCGCTGCGCTCGGCCGCGATCCGGATCGGCTCGAGCAGCGCCCGCGCGTCCTCGAGCGTCTCGGCCTCTTGAGCGAACTCCAGATTGCCGAGGATCGCCGTCAGCAGGTTGTTGAAGTCGTGCGCGATGCCGCCGGCGAGGCGGCCGATGCTCTCGAGCTTCTGGGCTTCGAGCAGCCGCGCTTCGAAGGCGCGCCGCTCGGTGACGTCCTGCGTGCTGCCGACGACGTTCGCGACGCGGCCGGTGTGGTCTCGAACGGCGAGCCCCGAGGCCATCACCCAGCGCACCTCGCCGCTCGGGCGGATCAGCCGGTGCTCGAGCGGCCCGTAGCGGTCGACGGTCTCCAGTCGTGCGAGCTCCTTCTGAACTATTTCGCGGTCTTCGGGGTGGACCAGAGCCATCACGCCGGCGAGGGTCGGCGGCGGGCCCCCCTGCTGGATTCCGAAGATGCGCCGAGCGGTGTCGTCCCAGGTTCCGGTGTCGGTGATCGGATCGTAGGTCCAGATCCCGAGCCCGCCCGCGTCGAGCGCGATCTGCAGCAAGATGCGCTGTTCTTCGAGCGCGCTGACATCGGTCGCGATCAGCACCAGCGACGTCACCTCGCCGTTCTCGATCACGGGGCTCACCCGCGTCAGGTAGTGGCCGACTCGATCTGCCGAGATCTTCCCGACAGTCGCGTATTGCTGCACCGCTCGGGTCGCGCGGGCAGCGCTCATCGCCGTGTGGGCGAGGCCGCGGTATTCCTCGGGGACGTAACTGTCGATGCTCGTGCCGATCACGTCCTCCATGCGGAAGCCGGGCGCGAGCCGGTTCAGGTACAGGAACTTCCCGTCTACCGAGATGCGCGTGATGAAATCGGGCGCGCTCTCGAGCAGGACCTGAAGCAGGCGCACCTCTGCCTCCAGCTTGCGGATCCGCTCCTCCGTATCGTCCCTGTCGTCCGCCGGCACGTCCGCAGAGTACACCGAATCGGCCGGTCCCCACGCCGGGGCGCAACCAGCTGATTTCACTCACTATCTCGGTTGCGCGTTGAATATGCCTTGACGAGTATATGATGCGGTAGGTATATATCGGCGGTGGAGTCGTCGTTCGCCATCATCGCCGAGCCCAACCGCCGGGCCATCCTCAGCCTGCTCGCCACGTCCGAGCAGTCGGTCGGTGAAATCGAGCGGCGCTTGCGCCTGCCGCAAACGTCGGTGTCCAAGCACTTGCGCGTGCTGCGCGAGGCCGGCTTCGTCGAGTCACGCGTAGACGCCCAGCGTCGACTGTATCGGCTGCGCCCTGAGCCACTCCAGGAGGTTGACGCCTGGCTCGCTCAATTTCGCCGCTTCTGGTCGACGCACGTCGACGCGCTCGAACGCCACCTCGACCGCATCGCAGAACGAGAACCCAAGAAAGGAAAAGACCGATGAGCACCCGCGCCAACTATCGTCCCGGCCCCGCCGCAGGAGCCGACATCGAAAAAGAAGGAGACAAGTGGACGCTCGTTCTCGTGCGCGAGCTCCGTCACCCCCCGGCGCTGGTCTGGGACGCGCTGACCGACCCGGCCCAGTTGTCCGAGTGGGCGCCGTTCGACGCGGACCGCAGCCTCGCGACGCCGGGTCCGGTCAAGCTCTCGACCACCGGCACGCCGCAGGTCGCGGAGACGTCAGTCAAGCGCGCCGAGCCGCCCAAACTGCTCGAATACAGCTGGGGCGGCGGCGATCTGCGTTGGGAGCTCGAGCCGCTCCGCAGCGGGACGCGGCTCACGCTCTGGCACAACATCACCCCCGGCTACATCGCTTGGGGCGCTGCGGGTTGGCACGTCTGCTTCGACGTGCTCGATCAGCTGCTGTCCGGCGATCCGATCGGTCGCATCGTGGGTCCCGAAGCCATGAAGCACGAAGGCTGGCAGCGCCTGGCCGCCGAGTACGGCAAGCAGTTCGGCGTCGAATCCCCGAGCTGGGGGAAGGCCTGATCATGAGTCACTCCAAAGGCATGCGTCTCGGTTACTGGGCGGTCACGGGTCTCTTGTGCCTGCAGCTCGCCTTCACCGCTTACGCCCAGCTCAGCCTGCCGCAAGTGGCCGAGGCGTTCGCTCACCTCGGCTTCCCCGATTACTTCCGAATCCAGCTGTCGCTCGCGAAGCTCGTAGGGGTGGCGTTGTTGCTCTTGCCCGTGCCACCGCGCCTGAAAGAGTGGGCGTACGCGGGCTTCGCCTTCGACCTCGCCTCGGCTCTGATCGCGCACCTGGCCGTGGGCGACGGCGCAGCGGCGTGGGGATGGGCGGCGGGCACTTTCATGCTCTGGGCGCTGTCGTACCTGTCGTGGCGCGGGCTGTTGTCCGCGCCGGTCGTGCGCTCGCTGACGCACGCGCCCAGCACCTGAATCCATCGTACGCTCGCAGCGACGAATGGAAGGCTTGTTTCGCTGGGTCCTCGGCGGCGTGCTGCTGCTCGGTAGCCCGTTCGTGGTGATCGGCGCCTCTGAAGCCGTCGAGACGGCGGCCGAGCTCGAACGCTCCGCGCGCACGCGGGGCACGGTGGTCGACAATCGCCTGGTCATCGACCACCGGGACGGCTTCGAAGAGCAATCGTATCAACCGCTGGTGGAGTTTCGAGACGCGGACGGCCGAGTGCGGCGCTTCTCGGATCCTGCCGGCAGTTTGCCGCCCGACCATGCCGTCGGAGAAGCCGTCGAAGTCGCCTTCGACCCGCACGACCCAGCGAAAGCACGGCTCACGTCCTGGAAGCGCCTGTGGCTGGTTCCGACGTTGCTCATCAGCGTTGGGCTGTTGCCGGCGCTGGTGTGTGCGCTGAGCTTCCGAGCCATTTCTCGGTCGACTACGCGCGAGTAGTCCGGGCGGAACTTTTCTTCTCGAACATCATCCTGCTAGAGCGACAAACGGTTAGAGCTCCGTTGCTTATCGCGTCCTGCTGCGGTACGCGCTGAGCTCGTCATGTCGACTCAGTGGGCTCGCTGTGCCGTCGCGCTCGCTCCGCTGCTCTGCGTCGTCGCGTGTGAAGCCGACGACGGAGCGTCGACCAACAGCCCGAGCAGCGGTGGTGCGCGCCCCAACGGTGGTTCCGTGAGCACGGGCGGGACCGCGGTTGCTGGCGCGGGCGGCGGCACCGGAGGCAGCACGGGGGGTAACGCCGGTATGGCCGCGGGCAACACCGGCGC
>JALYWZ010000389.1 GCA_030852505.1 Myxococcota bacterium
GGCAAGGCCAGCACGGGTGGCAGCTCAGCGGGCGGCGCAGGTGGTGCTGCTGGCGGCTCGACGGCGGGAGCCGGTGGCAGCGGTGGTTCCGGTTCGAGCGGCACGCCGACGCCCAGCGCCGGCTGCGGCAAAGGCAGCAAGGGCACGCGGATCGCGAAGACGAACGAGCAGATCGTCGATTTCCCGCCGTCGTACGACGGTACGAAGCCCTTCCCCCTGCTCATGATGCTGCACGCTTGCGGCAACCCCAACGACCAGTGGGAGACTCTGGTCTCGACACGCAAAGCAACGAACATTGCCGACGAGTACGTGCGCTGGATGCCGAATACCACGGCAGCCAGCGGACAGTGCTGGAGCAACTACGGGAACGACGTGAAGCGCATCCTCGCGCAGTACGACGACCTCGTCGCGAACTATTGCATCGACACGAGCCGAGTCTTCGGCACCGGGCACAGCTCCGGCGCACAGATGCTGGTCAATATTCTCTCGCACAAAAGCGACGCGGATCACCTGAAGATCAAGGGCGTAGCGCCCGTGTCCGCCGATCCCTACAACGTCGCGATGCCGATCCCGGTCCTGTACATCGACGGAGAGAACGACACCGTGCGCGGCGAGGACTCCGCGCCGAACACCGTGGCCAAGTTTCGCTCCGCGAACATGTGCTCCGACACGTCGAAAGAGTACACGGCCGTGATGGGCTGCAAGAGCTACCAGAATCAGGCCCAGGTCGACCCCGGTTGCAAGATCTACGACAACTGCGCGGCCCCAACCATCTGGTGCGCGCACGATGATCCGGACTACAGCAACACCCAGCACGGCGTTCCGTGCTTCGGGCTCCCGGCGATGTACGACTTCTTCAAGTCGCTCTGAGGCGGGCGCAACGCGGCGTCGGGGGACGCCTCAATCGCCGGAATATTCGCAGCGTGCGTCGCAGGTCTCGTGGACGATCACGCGCTCGAGCTCGGGGAGTTGCGGGCGTAGCCGCTCCCACAGCCAGTGAGCGAGCACTTCGCTGGTCGGGTTCTCGAGACCGGGGATCTCGTTCAGGTAGTTGTGGTCGACCAGGTCGTGGATCGGTTGCCACAGCCTGTCGAGCTCCCCAAAGTCGATGAGCCACCCGGTTTCGGGGTTGACGGGCCCGTAGATGCAAAGCTCCACTTTGAAGCTGTGACCATGCAGGCGAGCGCACTTGTGCCCCGGCGGCACCTTCGGCAAACGATGAGCGGCTTCGAATCGGACTTCGCGAAACAGACGGACGTTCACGCGCGGGACTCTAGCACCAGGCTCCGCTCGCGAGTGCTCGGTGCGGCCCTGGTGGCCGTGCTCGGCGTTTTGGCTTCGGGCTCCGCCGAGAGCGCGCCCGCAGTGCCCGCAGACATGCTGCCGGTGCCGGGCGGAACGTTCACGATGGGGGCCGACGACGAGGGCGAACAGGACGAGCGCCCCGCGCATGCGGTGACGGTCGCCGCGTTCTTGCTCGACGTGGACGAGGTCACCAACGAAAAGTACGCCGAGTGCGTGAAGGCCGGCAAATGCCGCGCGCCGGACTCACTCGCGGGGAGCAAGCTCACGAACGGGATGCCCGCGGTGTTCAAGAAGCCGGATCATCCCGCGGTCGGCGTGTCGTGGTCCGACGCTCGTGCGTACTGCGAGTTCCGCGGCAAGCGGCTGCCGAGCGAGGCCGAGTGGGAGCGTGCCGCGCGCGGCAACGACGGCCGGCGCTACGTGTGGGGCAACGACGCGCCGGATCCGAAGCGCCATGGCGTGTTCGGCGGTCAGGCCACGACGCGCCCCGTGCACGGCTACCCCGAGGGGCGCGGCCCCTACGGTCACTTCGACCTCGCCGGCAACGTCTGGGAGTGGATCGAAGACGAGTACGATCCGTACGCCTACCGTCGCACGACGGCCGGGCGCGGCGTTCCGGGCAGCTGCGCCGAGATCCTCGAAACGCAGAACGAGCTCCGGCGCAGCGGAAAGCAGGGATTTACCGGCACGAACCCGATCCCCGTCGAGTGCGAGCACGTGCTGCGCGGCGGCGCCTACAACTACCGCGCCTCGGGCATCCGCGCGTCGAACCGCGTGCATCACCCGGGCAGCTTCAGGATCGCCGTGGCCGGGTTCCGTTGCGCCAAGTCGCCGGACTGAGGTGCGCACGGCACACCGAATGGAGCGGTGGGCGCCGAGACTTCCACGCTGACCTCGATGCGGTCCCCCACGATGCTGTCGTAGCGGCCCGGGTGGGAGATGCCGAACTCGCGGCGGTCGATCGAGAACGCGGTGGTCAGCCGCGCCTCACAGCCGACTCGCGATAGTTCGGCGGGTGCAAGCAGGTGCCGGCGGCGGTTCTTGAGCTCGAGATCGAAGAACAGGTCGTAGCCGTTCGACCCTTCGTCCGTGTTCGGGCGCAGCCACTGCGCTTCGAGACGCCCTTCGGGGAAGGTCGCTGTATCCAGGAAATGCGGCGACTTGGCGATGTCGGCCACGAACTGCGGCTCCGACGTCGCGCCGCCGAGCTCGAACGTGAGCTCGATCAGCGACCGATCGAGGCGGCCGCGCGGTGCGCTCCACGTGCCGTGCATCACGGGGATCGACAAGGTGTGCGCGGTGAGCGCCCTCACGCGTGCTTCGACGCGGATCTGCGCTGGATCCAACGGGACGACCACGCGCGAAGGATCGTGCCGCGCGTTCACGGGCGACGCCGCTTCGTCGGCCATCGGTGAGAACGCACCCGAGCAGCCCGCGAGCGCGAGCACACCGGCAGCAAGGAACGCGAGGGTCCCGCCCAACTCCGGCCGGTGGCGTCGTGCGCGGATGCGTATTGGTTTGCCCGACTCTCGCGGCCTCGTCCAGAGCGGATTACTCGTGCAAATTTTCACCCGGTAAGAGGGTTTCCCATGATCGGTGTGGGGCCCGAGAAGCTGTGAGTTTTCGCAGTGCCGCTCGCCACCCCCAAAGAAATCGGGGTCGGCGTGCGGATCCCGTTCCCGAAAGCGAAGCCACAGTCAGGATCGTGACTGTGATTCGTGGATTTCGCGAACGCACTTCCGCCGCGGCTAAAGCGTTGGCACGCCTTGAACCCGTCGACCTGCGTCGCGTTTCGCGCCCCCAAAAAATCTGATCTTCTTGTCTTCCCGTCTTCCTGTTGCATCAAACGCAATGCGCCGTCCGCGCCTTTTCAGTGCGGGCGAGTCAGTGCGCGCCAGCAGGTGCCACGCCGTTCTTCGGCTTCTTCAAGATCAGCACCAGGATGATGCCGAGCCCCATCGCGAGCGCCGTGTAACGGAAGCCGCTCTCGAAGCTCAAGACCAGCGCCTGGGTGTCGACCTTGAACTTCATCAGCGTCTCGCCGACGAGCTCGCGCTGGTAGGTGCGCGCGCCGACGCTCTGCGCCATTTGCTGCATGCGCTCGACGGCGATCGGGTTGTAGGCGGAGACGTTCTCGCCCAGATACGAGCCGAAGCGCTTGATGTCGTTGGTGACGGCCATGCCCATCAGCGCCGTGCCGAGCGAGCCGCCGAGCTCGCGCGTGAGGTTGAAGAGCCCGGTGGCGTTGCCGCGCTCGGCAGCAGGCAGACCTGACAGCGCCAGCACGCTCACCGGGATGAAGATGAAGCCGAGCCCGAAGCTGCGGATCATGTTGGGCCGCACCATGTCCCAGAAGCCCGCGGCCTGCGTCAGGTGCGATGCGACGACCTGGCTGCTCGCGACCACGCTCACGCCGATCGCGAGCAGGATCCGCCCGTCGACCTTCGGCGACAGCCGGCCCATCATCGGCATCACGAACAGCGAGACCGTGCCGGCGACCAGGAAAACCTTGCCGATCTCGAGCGCCGAGTAGTGCATCACGCTGCCCGCGAACAGCGAGAACATGTACGAGCCGCTGAACAAGGCGAAGCCGGTCAGGAAGTTGAGCCCGGTGCCGGCGCTGTAGCTGCGGTTCTTGAACACCCGCAAATCCACCACGGGGCGCTCGGTTTCGAGCTCGTGGATCACGAACGTGATCAGCGAGATCGCCGCGACCGCGCTGAGTACTGCGATCAGCTTGCTGTCGAGCCAACCCTCGCGGTTGCCCTCCTCCAGCACGTATTGCAGCGAGGCCATGCCAATCGCGAGCAACGCGATGCCGAAGGTGTCGACGCGCTTCGCCTCACCCGTGGGCGGCGCGAAGCCCGGCTGCTCGACGAAGCGCAACACCAGGAACACCACGAGCATGCCGACCGGCACGTTGACCATGAAGATCCAGTGCCAGCTCGAGAGATCGATCAAGTACCCACCGATGCTCGGACCGAGCAGCGGGCCCGTGATCGCGCCGAGCCCGAACAGAGCCGCGGCCATGCCGTGCTCCTTCTGCGGATAGCGCGCGAACAGGATGCTCTGCGCCGTCGGGATGATCGCGCCGCCGCCCAGGCCCTGCAGAGCGCGGAACGCCACCAGCGACGGCAGGTTCCAGGCGAGCCCGCACAGCGCGCTCGCGACCGTGAACAGCGTGACGGAAGCCGCGAAGTACCTGCGATAGCCGAAGCGGCGCTGGAACCAGCCCGTCATCGGGATCACCACGATGTTCGCCATCATGTAGCCGGTGGACACCCAGCCGATCTGATCGATCGGCGTGCCGAAGCTGGCGCGGATGTCGCTGAGCGCGACGTTGACGATCGTGATGTCGATCATCGCCATCAGCGCGGCCGCCATCACCACGGCGGTGATGCCGAGCTTCGAGCCCGTGACTTGTTCGCGATCCATGGCCTTCTCGCGGCTCGCTCACTTCGTGTACACGGTTGCCGTCGCGCTCAGGCCGGGCCGGAGCTCGATGCCCGGATGTGGATCGAGCCGGATCAACACCGGCACGCGCTGCACGACCTTCGTGAAGTTGCCGGAGGCGTTGTCCGGCGGCAGCAAGGCGAAGCGAGCGCCGGTGCCGCCAGCGAGGCTGTCGATCTTGCCCTCGAAGTCGTGATCCGAGTAGCTGTCGACCTCGACGCGCACGCGCTGGTTCGGGCGCATCTCGGCGATCTGGTCTTCCTTGAAGTTCGCGACCACCCAGGTGTCGTCGAGCGGGACGATCGCCATCATCGCGCGCTCGGGGGAGGCCATCTGTCCGACCTCTACCGAGCGGCGCGCCACGACGCCCGCGGTCTCGGCGCGGATCTTGGTGAACGACAGGTTCAGCTCGGCTTGTTCGAGCGCGGCCTTGGCCTGATCGAGCCGCGCGCTCGCCAGCGAAACCTGGGCTTTTGCCGCCTCGATTTGCTCGGGCGCGGTCTCCGCCGCCATCAGACGACCCTTCGCGGATTCCAGGCTGCCGCTCGAATCGCCGAGGCCGGCACGGGCTGCGGCGAGACGCGCTTCGGCCCGCGTCGCTTCCGCGACGGCCTGGTCGAAGCTGGCCTTGCGCGCGTCGTATTCGGCGCGTGACACCGCGCCGTTGGCGAACAGGGACTC
>JALYWZ010000390.1 GCA_030852505.1 Myxococcota bacterium
CGGTCGGGGCCAAAAGCGCGACCCGAAGGAGCTCGAGGCCCTCACCGGCCAGCTCCGAAGCTACATCGCCAAGCATCCGGGACAGCGCATCGAGCAAATCGGCGCGGGGCTCGGAATGCCGACCAAGGACCTGTCACTGCCGGCCAAGAAGCTGCTCGCGGCCAAGCAGATCGCGACCAAAGGCCAGAAGCGCGCGACGACGTACTACCCGAAGGGCTGAGCGCGAAATCCCCGGTTTTCCTGGGGTGGCCAAGCCAAGAGGCCGTCGGCTAGGATGACCCAATGGCCGGAGGCGACCCGCTCTCTCGGTGGCTCGAGGGCGAAGGACGGTTGGCGCTGGACGCGCTCCTCGCGAAAGCTCCAGACGTCATCGGCGTCATCGATTGGGAGCTGACCCTGCGGTACGTCAACTGGACGGCGCCGGGGCTCACCCAAGACAGCGTGATCGGCCGGAACGCGTTGACGCTGCTCCGGCCCGAGCACCTCGAGATCGGGCGCTCGGCCTACCTGCACGCCTTGCGCTCGGGCGAGCAGACCCGCTTCGAGATGGTCTACCGGGACGAAGAGGGGATCCGGCAGTGGGAGATCCGGCTCGGGCCGATCCACGCCGAAGGCAAGGTGATCGGCCTGATCGCCGTGACGAGTGACGTGACGGAGCAACGACGGGCGCACGCGGACCGTGATCGGTTCTTCTCGCTGTCGCTCGACATGTTGGTGGTCACGGGGCCCGAGGGCCGCTTCAAGCGCTTGAATCCGGCCTTCGGCGAGGCCCTCGAGCTCGAGGTGTCCGCGCTGCTCGGCACGCCGTTCATCGACCTGGTCCATCCGGATGATCGCCCGCTGACCTACGAGGTGCACGACTGCGTGGTGCAAGGCGAGCCGATCCTCGATTTCGAGAACCGCTACCGCCGCGCGGACGGCACTTATCGCACCTTTTCCTGGCGCGCCACGCGCGATCCCGTCACCGGTGACGTGTACGCCGTGGCGCGCGACATCACCGATCAGCGGTCGACGGAGGCTCAGCTTCGCCAGGCTCAGAAGATGGAAGCGGTCGGACAGCTCGCGGGCGGCGTGGCTCACGATTTCAACAACCTCTTGCAGGCGATCCTGGCCAACAACGAGCTGGCTCAGCAGCTGACCGAGCCCGGCACCGAAGTCTCCGAGCATCTCGGCGAGATCGATCACGCGGCGCAGCGCGCGGCGGCGCTCACCAAACAATTGCTGACGTTCAGCCGGCGCCGACCGCTGAACGCGGTGGCCGTGGATCTGAACCAGCTGATCCGCGGACTGATGCAGATGCTCCGCCGGCTCTTGCCGGAGAGCATTCGCATCGACTGGCTACCGGGGCAGGAGCTCGGCTCGGTGAGCGTGGATCCGAGCCAGCTCGAACAGGTGATCGTCAACCTGTGCGTCAACGCGCGAGACGCCATGGAGCAGGGCGGGCGGCTGGTGATCCAGACGGAAAGCGTGATCGTCGACAGCCGCTTCCGCGAGATGAATCACTGGGCCAAGCATGGGCGCTACGCGCTCTTGACCGTGTCCGACGACGGCGCGGGCATGTCCGCCGAGGTGCGCGAGCGAGCCTTCGAGCCGTTCTTCACGACCAAGGGGCCGCACCGCGGCACCGGTCTCGGCCTCTCCACGGTGTACGGCATCGTGCGGCAGCACGACGGCATGGTCCACCTCGAGAGTCAGCCGGGCATCGGTACGACGCTCAAGCTTTACTTGCCGTCGGATCAGCGCCTCGCGCCGGGAGTCGCCGGCAAGCTCGAGGCGCGCACCGCGCGCGGCACGGAGACGATCCTCGTCGGAGAAGATGACGAGCAGGTGCGCCTGGTGCTGGTTCGCGTGCTGGAGCGCGCTGGCTATCGAGCCCTAGCGGCCCAGGACGGCTCGGAGGCGATCCGACTGTTGCGCGAAGCCGCGGAGCCCATCCACCTCGTGCTGCTCGACGTGGTGATGCCGGAGCTCGGCGGTGTGGAAGCCTGGAGCCAGATCGAGGCGTTACGCCCGGGCTTGCGCGTGCTGTTCGCGACCGGCCACGGGGAGAACATTTATCGCCGGCACTTGCCGCCGAACAGCGAGGTGCTCGACAAACCCTTCCGACCGGAGGAGCTGCTCCGGCGCGTGCGCATGGCGCTCGATCGGACGGTCCAGGGCTAGGCGGTCCGAGTGCTACGCTCCGTTGCCCAGCACCAAAGGGGCGCCCCTTCTCAATGAGTTCCTACCGGCTCAAGCTTCAGCAGCTGCGCTATCCGCTGCGCGCAGGCGAAACATTGCTCGGTCGAAGCCCCTATTGCTCGATCGTATTGACTGGACCCCAGGTGTCGCGGCAGCACGCCGCGATTCGCGTCAACCGCGACGGTGTGCAGATCGAAGATCTGGGTAGCAGGAACGGCACCTGGGTGAACGCCAGGCGGCTGTCGGAGGTGCTCGCACTGCTACCTGGCGACAAGCTCCAGGTCGGCGAGCACCTGCTCGAGATCGAGCTCGAGACGCGTGACGATCGCCCCGAGCGCGAGAGCCAGGCGATCACCGGCGAGTACTCCGCTCCCAGCGACATCGACGACGGCTCCGACGAGCTCACGGAGCCTGGCTACGTCTCGGGCGACGAACCGGCGCCCCGGAGCTAGGAGCCGCGCGATGGCCCTGCGCGAGCAGCTCGGCTTCGGCGTCGTCGGCACCGGCGGCATCGCCCGCGATTTCACGCGCGCGCTGGAACGCTCGCCGCGCTGTCGCGTGGTGAGCGTGACCGGCAGCTCCTTCGAAAAGGCGCGCGCGTTTCAGGCGGAGTTCGCGCTGGCCGGCTCGGCGGAGAGCCTGAGCGCGCTGCTCTCCGATCAGCGCGTCGATGCCGTGTACATCGCCTCGCCGCACCCGTTCCATGAAGCCCAGGCCATCGAGTGCCTGCGCGCCAAGAAGGCCGTGCTCTGCGAGAAACCACTGACGCTCGACGCGGCCGCATGCGAGCGCGTGCTCGATGTAGCGCGCGGCGAGGGCGTGTTCCTGATGGAGGGCTTCATGTACCGCTGCCACCCGCTGTTGCGCGAGCTCGTCGAGCGCGTGCGCGCCGGGGCGATCGGTGAGCTCTTGCACGTGCGAGCGGACTTCGGCTTTCGCGCCGCGAGAAACCCCGAGGGCAGGCTGTTCGCTCCGCGGCTCGGCGGCGGCGCGATCTTCGACGTGGGCGGCTACCCCGCGTCGTTCGCGCGTCTCGTCGCGGGTCTGGCCGAGGGAGCGCCGTTTGCCGAGCCGGTGCGGCTCTCGGCGTGGGGCAAGCTCGGCCCGACGGGAGTCGACGAGCTGGCAGGCGCACGGCTCGCGTTCACTTCGGGTTTCACGGCCGAGCTCGGCTGCGCGGTTTCGTACGAGCTCGGAACCAGAGCCGTACTGTTCGGAGAAAAAGGCCGGATCGAGCTGCCAAATCCCTGGATCCCGAGCGGAGATCGCCACGCCCTGCGCTCCGAGCTGACCGTCTTTCGCGACGGCGCCGCACCCGAAACAGTCCGCGTGGACACCGAGCGCGCCGTTTACGCGCTCGAAGCCGAGCTGGTGGCGGAGACGCTGCCGGCCATCGAAGCGCCGTGGCCGGCGATGGGCTGGGCCGACAGCCTCGGAAACGCACGCGTGTTGGACGCGTGGCGGTCCGCGCTGGTTCGGGGCTGACTCAGACCGCGGGCTCTTCCCAGAGGCCGGCGATCGGCGCCGCGCCGCGGTTCGAGCTCGCGAACTTCTCGCCGCTGAGCTTGCTCATCGGATCCTTGGTCTTGAGGTATGCCTGCGCGGCGGTCACGAACAGGTCGCACTGGGGCCGCTCCGAGTTGACGAACGTGCCGTGCTTCATCCCGAGCTTGGTGCCACCGAACATCAACGCGGGTTTCGGCCCGCGGCTGTGCGAGCTCTCGGCGACCTCGGTCACGTACGGCACCACGGTGTGGTCCAGGATGCTGCCGCCGAACGCGTCTTGAGCCATCTTGAAGGTGCTCAAGATGTCGGCCATTTTCTGGTTGTACCAGGTCTGGACGTTGCACAAAAACTCGTAGATGTCGCGCGCCTCGCCGCTCGCCGGCGGCGCGCCGTTCGAGGTGGCGGAGTTCAGGAAGGGGTTCCTGTGGCTGAGCGGGTGGTGCATGAAGATCTTGTTCGGATCGCTCGGGAACATGCCCTTGAACGACACGTGGTTCGTCCCCGGAGACCACTGGAACGAGGCGACGCGGATGACGTCGCACTGGAAGGCTGCGAGCAGGATTGCCGCGTGCGCCTTGCCGACCTTCTCGTGGGTGTCATCGTCGGCCGTGGACGCCTGCTCGCTCCCGTAGTCGAACTTCGAACCGGTCTTCCCGGTCAGTGAGTCCGCGGGCTTGACCGGCGTCATGCACTCGCCGCCGCCGGGGCCGCCGGTCATGATCTGCGATACGAGCTGCTGCTCCACCTTGCGGATCGCCTCGGTGTGCAGGTCGATCTTCGCGGCCTCGCTGCTCGGCGCGATGCGCTTGAGCTCGTTGAGCTCACTCATCGAGAAGTCGAGCACGCTCTTCTTCATTTTCAGCGCCTTGAGCAGCGCTGCCTGGTTACCGTCGCTGTTGCCGCCCGGCATGAAACCGGAGAACAGCTCGGCGTAGAGCTTCGCCGGGCTCAGCGTGGGCAAGAGCGGCGTGTGCTCGGTGATCCTGCCGCCCGGGTTGGCCGAGGCGATCTCGCGCGTGGTGTAGCTGTACGAGAGGCACTGCGTCGATGTCTCTTGCGAGTCGACGCGCGCATCGCAGATGGCGTTGGCGTAACCGGTGCCCGGCCGCTGTAGCTCGGGCACGTTCTTCAGGAAGACCTGGTCGAACGAGGGGCCGCCGGCGACGCCGTCGTCGCCCTCGCCGCCGTTCTGCCGCGTGCCCGGTGCGCTGCAGCCAGTCGTGGTGAACGGCGTTCCCGCCTCGTGGCCGCCGCCGCCGGGGCAGGTCAGCCGATCCGAGAAGCCGTAGAAGATGGTCATGTCCGGACGCAGCCCCGCGTCCTCGAACGGCTTCAAGATCGGCGAGATCGTGTAATCCGCACCGTTGCCCGAGGGCAGAAAGCGCTGTCGCAGCGTGCCGACGGGCCAGTGAGTGAGGAGGAAACGCGGCGGTGAGCCCGCGCCCTGAGCCAGCGCCTCGAGGTTGCGCAGCATCACGTGCAACCCGACCGCGCCCCCGACGGCGGACAGGAACGACCGGCGAGTGAAACGATAGGACCTCACTGAACGGCTCCTTCAGAACGATTGACGAAGGCCGTGGACGTTGCGACCGCCTTCACCAGGGCGGCGAAGGTCTGATCCGTCGTCGCGAACGACTTGGCGACTTCGTCCACGGCGCAGCTGTTGAGAGTGGCGGCGCCCGCGCTCACGTCCGCGAGCGCGTAGTTCAGCAGGTTCGTGCCCATGCACCTCGAGAATGCGCCGCTCGCGAC
>JALYWZ010000391.1 GCA_030852505.1 Myxococcota bacterium
CGCCCCCGTCGCAACGCCTGTGCCGCTGTCCGCTCCGGCCATCGACGTGCCTGCCGAGCCCGAGGCCCGGCGCCAGCGCTTGACCGTGCTCGAGCTGGAGGCGCGAGCCTGCACGGCCTGCGCGCTGCATCAGGAGCGCACGCAAGCCGTGTTCGCGCGGGGCACGGGGACATCCGGCCTCGTCTTCGTCGGCGAGGGACCGGGTGCCGACGAGGACGCGCAGGGTTTCCCGTTCGTCGGCGCCGCCGGCCAGCTGCTGGACCGCATGATCGCTGCCATGGGTCTCGGCCGCGAGGACGTCTACGTCTGCAACATCGTCAAGTGCCGGCCCCCGAAGAACCGCAAGCCCGAGCCGGAAGAGATGGCCGCTTGCTCGCCGTTCTTGAACGAGCAGCTCGCGCTCCTCGAACCGCGCGTGATCGTCGCGCTCGGAGCCACGGCCGTTCAGGGCCTGCTCGGCACGAGTGAAGGCATCACGCGCATGCGCGGCAAGTGGAAGCTCTACCGCGGCCGCATCGCGGTGATGCCAACCTTCCACCCCGCGTACCTGCTGCGCACCCCCAGCGCCAAGCGCGAAGTGTGGCAGGACCTGCAAGAGGTGCTGCGCCACATGGGTCGCGCGGTCCCAACCCGGTAGCGCGGAGCGCGCGCTGCCGGGCTTTACCCGATTGCGCGCGCGCCCTAGCGCTTTTTGAGACCGCCGCCGCCGAGCGCGAAGGTCATGCCGAGTGACGGCTCGAGCACGACGCCCGAGGACGGCAGCATGTACATGAGGTTCAGGTTCAGCTGGAGACCGAAGGTCTCTCCGAGGCCGTAGATCACGCCGCCGCCGGCCGTGATGAATTGCTTGCCGAGCTTTTTCCAGGCGTCGAGGTCGGCTTCGGTCTGGCCGAGCGTCGAGGGATCCGTGATGCCATCAGAGCACGCCTGACGCGCGCCCTCCTCGAGCACGCCGCAGTCTTTGACCGGCACCTTCACCTTGGCGTCGACCTGCGCGAGGCCGCCGCCCACGTGCACGTAGGGGCGGAAACCCTTGGAGCTGATGCCGTTCCTCCGGAACACGTAGCTGGCACGGAGCTCCAGGTGGAACGGCAAGAACTTGTCGCCGTTGTCCGCGCTGCCATCGACGATGTCACCGCTGATCGGATCGTAAGTGACGTCGGCGCCGGAGGGAGGGCCGCCGTTCAAAGCGTAGCCGACGCGCAAGCCAGCCAGAATGTTGCGGGTGAAAGCAAAATCGTAGCTGACGAGGACGCGCGTCGTGCCGACGGCCGTGCCGCTACCGATGTTGGCGCCCGGGAAGGGGTCCCAGGACTGAGCTCCACCCGTGCCGTTGACGCGGCCGGGGAAGGGTTGGTCGCGGGTGCCTGCGTAGTAGCAGGTGAAGTTCTGCTTTTCCTGCTGCTCGATCGAGCACACGTCGTTGCCCGAGACGATCGCGACGTCTTGCGCGACGTGCAGACCGAGGTGGTGTCGCCTGAACGGACCCGACGCGAACGCTTCGGCGTCCGAGAACTGGCACTTGCCACCCACGCACTTGCCGTCGGGGCAGTCCGAGTCCAGATCGCAGCTCGGCGGTGACTCGCAGGTCCCCGCCACGCACATCAGGCCGCTCTTGCAGTCGTCGATGCTGTCGCAGGCGCCGCCCCAGTCGACGCCGCCGCCCTTGTTGCCGCCACAGCCCGGAAAGTCCGGCGGGCACTCTTCCTTCGCTGCGCAGCGCGGAGGAGCATCCACGTCGTCGAAGCTCGGCGGCTCGGCGGCGCTGGTCTCGACGAGCGCGAACTCGACCGGGCTCGACTTGGTGCCCCACTCGCCGACCTCGTCGCCGCCTGCGTTCTTGGCCTTCACGTACAACCGAAAGGTGCCGGCAGTCTGCGTCGCGGAGCACGGCACCTCGCCGCGGAAACTGTCGCCCTTCTTGGTCATGCGAACCGTCTTCCACGACTCGCTGCCGAAGCTCTTGTAGCGAAGCTCCATCGAGGTCGCGTCCTCGTCCGAAGTGCACTGCACGGGGATGGTTCGACGCGTCTCGATTTCCGCCGTGGTCGGCGTGCAGTCCAGGCCCTCGCCCGATGGTGTCTCGGCGGGCTCTTCCGGCTCGGCAGCTACAGGCGCTTCTGCGACCGGCGCCGCACCGCCGCCACCGCCGCTCGCGGTCTCGTTGAACGCGGCTTGCGTCTCCGCCGTCGCGAGCGCGGCATCGAGCTTCACGTTCGGGTCGAGCGCGACCGCGGACTGGAACGCCTCTCGCGCGCCTGCGATGTTGCTCTTGCCGCTACCGCGCACGATGCCGATGTACATCCAGGCTCGCGCCAGCGTCTGCGGACTGCACTTGTCTTCGCACGCCTTGACGGTGCCCGCGAGCACACCCTCCGCCTTGTCGAAATCAGTGGCGAGGTAGTGTGTGTTGATCGCCTCGTCGATCTTGCGATTGGCGGCCGCGTCGCGCGTGAACTGCGCAGCGGCGGGCTGCGACAACAAGAGCGCGAAGAAGAGAGCGAGCAGGGATAGGAACGATACCTTCACGGGCGAAGTCTCCGGGGACGGCAGGATTTACTGGGTACCGGTCGTGGGGCAACCCTCTTTCACACCTTCGGTGCGAACGAACTGCACTCGGCGGTTCAGGGCCCGGTTCTGTTCGGTGGAGTTGTCCACCAGCGGCCGGTCGAAACCGTAGCCGCGAGATGTCAGCCGCTCGGGTGTGACGCCGTGCGCAACGAGGTATTTCTTCACGGAACCGGCCCGGCGATGACTGAGGTCGCGGTTGTACGCGGCGCCGCCCTTGTTGTCCGTGTGACCTTGCACCTCGATGCGAATCTCGGGGTTCCTCTGCAGCGCCTCGACGACGGCGTTCAGCACCGGCTGGCTTTCGGCGCGGATCCGGTCCTTGTTGAACTCGAAGTGGATTTGTTGAGTGATCTTTACTTCGCAGTCCGTGACCAGCGCGAGCGGCGGCTTCGCGGGGCAGCCGAGCGGTGCCTCGGTCGTAGAGCCGGGTTCGCTGGGGCATTGGTCTTGTGCGTCGAGCACCGAGTCGCCATCGTTGTCGGGATCGGGGCAACCGTCGGCGTCCTGGAAACCGTCCGGATCTTCCGCAATCAGCGGGCAGCGATCCGCGGCGTCGACGAGGCCGTCGAGATCGTTGTCTGCCTCGGGACAACCATCGTCGTCGAGGTAACTGTCTTTGTCTTCCGGCTCGAGGATGCAGTTGTCGGCGGCATCGAACAGTCCGTCGCCGTCCGTGTCTGGATCCGGAGCGGGAGCTTCGACGATTCTTCGTCGCGCGCAGTATTGCGGCGGGGACAGAAACAGCGCCGCGTGCGCGTTCGGCTCCGCGAGCTCGAGGTGGCGCCGAGCCTTCGACAGGTAACCCTGGTCGAGCTCGAGAGTCGCGAACTCGAGCTGACTCTCCGCCGTGGCGAGCTCGCGCGGCGCACAGCGGATTGCGCCGTTGCGCTGCGCCTGGCCGACGATCGCGTCGAGCGCCGAAATCTTCCCGGCAAGCTCGGGAGCGCGGGTGCAACCGAGCAACGAGGTGAGCGCGAGCAACGCCAGGCCGCTCTTCATCGGCCGGCCCCCCGATGCGCTTCGCGACTCAGCTCGATGGCCTTGTCGGCGTAACGCTCGGCGTCGCTGGAGAGGCGGCTGGCGTCGCCGTAGTCTGCCTCGGCCGCCTCGGATTTGGCCTTCTCGAGGTGCTCGGAAGCCATGTAGTACTCGTAGGTCGCGTACTCTTCGGCCCCGAGCTCGCGCGCTTCTTCGAGGCGCTTCTCGGCAGCGCTCGAGTGCACGGCATAGAGCACGTTGCCGCAGCCCGCGCCGGCGAGCGACAGCCCCAGCATCAGCAACCAGCGCGCAAGGCGGGGGGCGATCATCAGCAGCGAACGCGGCAAGCGCCGCGCAACGCGGCGTGGCCGACTGGGAACGCTATCAATCGGGGACGTTTCGCGTCAACGGCCGTGCCCGCCCGCAAGCACGATAGCCGCGCATCAGCCGCGGTGAGCCCTGCCCGCACCGCGTTCGTCACGTTCGTCGCGTTTCAGGTGCGTCGCGGCCGGCCGCGTGGCCGCGGGCTCGCGCGCCGCCGTCAGATCCTGCGGTAAACCCCGACGACCTTGCCGAGCAACATGGTCGAGCGGAAGTCGGTGGCGCGCACCAGTATCGGCGCCATCTGCGCGTTGGCGGGCTGGAAGCGGACGTAGTCGCGCTCCGGGAAGTAGTACTTCACCGTCGCTTCGTCGCCGATCAGCGCCACGACGATGTCGCCGCGGTCGGCCGTCGATTGCTTCTTCACGAAGATGTAATCGCCGCTCAGGATGCCGGCGTCGATCATCGAGTCGCCGGTGACGCGCAGCCCGAACAACTCGCGCCCGCCTCGCACCATCATCCGATCGACGCGGATCGTGTCGATCACGTTTTCTTCGGCGAACAGCGGCAAGCCTGCTGCGACTCGGCCGAGCACGCGCACCTCGAGCAGATCGTCGTCCGTCGCGGGACGACTGACCGCGGGCATCGCGTCTTCGACCAGCTTGAGCGCGCGGCTCTTCATGTCCTCGCGCCGCAGGTAACCTTTGCGCTCCAGCGCCCGCAGGTGATCGTTCACGCCATTCGTGGAACGAATCCCCATGTATTCGCCGATCTCGCGCAGCGTCGGGGGGTAGCCGCGCTCTTCGATCGACTTGCGGATGAAATCCAGAGTCTGCTCTTGACGCTTGGTCAGGCCTTGCATGGCCCGCACACAATACTGAACGGGTGTTAAGACGTCAAATTCCGCTCCGTCTGCGCAAATGGAGAGGGTAAAATATTAATAAATTCCAATGTTTAACGAAATTGCGGCCGGCCGCTGTTCAGCGGTTTCGGGGGCCGGTGCCCGCTTTTTCGCGGCTTTCGTCCGAGCGCGAAATGAGCAGCGCTCAGAATTTGCTCGAAACGCTCAGGAACGTGAGCTTGTCGTTGGTCTCGCGCAGCCGGAGCACCAGCAGCCGGACGACGTTCCACAGCACTTCGTAAGCGAGGTCCTTGTGCAAAAACAGCAGATCGTCGAACCCGTCTTTCGGGATCGCGAGCAGCCGGCAGCGCTCGTGCACGCGCGCGTCCGCCGAGCGTGACGACTCGTCGAGCAGCGCCATCTCGCCGAAGACCTCCCCCGGACCGAGCACTGCCAGCGCTTCTTCGCCCATCCCCGGCACCTCGCGGCTGATGCGCACGCGGCCTTCGAGGATCAAGTACAGCTTGTCGCCCGTGTCGCCCTGCCGGAAAATGCGTGTGCCGACGGCGTGTGTCTCCTCGCTCGCGACCTTGGCAATCAGCTCCAAGGCAGGCGGCTTCAGGCCGTTCAGTAGCTCGATCCCCGCAAGTTGCTCGACGCGGTCGACCATCTGGGACACCGACTCTATCAAACCGCCGAGCGCGTGTCCCTCCAGTTTGCG
>JALYWZ010000392.1 GCA_030852505.1 Myxococcota bacterium
GGGGCGGCGCGTGCCGCCCCTGAGAACAGGGCTAGAACGCCGAGCAGTCAAACTGATCGGCGTTCTAGGATACGACGGTGCCGCCGGAGCGCCTTCTCGAGGAGCTTTTGGCCGTTGCCCGGGCCGTCGGGCTCGAGGTGCGGAGCCTCGCTTTGCGCGGCGGGAGCTCGAGCGCAGGCGGGCTGTGTACGATCAAGGGTCAGGCGGTCGTGATCCTGAACTCGCACCGCAGCGCCATCGATCGGACCACCGCCCTGGCCGATGCGCTCGCGGGCCGGAAGCTCGACGCGGTGAGCATGCCGCCGCACGTGCGTGGCTTCATCGAGGCGCGCGTGCGCACGCGCTCGCGGCTCTTGCTGCCGCAGAAGCGCCCTGGGCCGGGGCTCGCCGCTTGTGGCACGCGGCGCAGGCCGGAAGAGGGCTCGGGTTGAGCTCGGCGCCGTGCAGCTGATCCACGACGCCGAGCTCGCGGGCTCGACGACGCTCGGCGTCGGCGGCCGCGCTCGCTACCTCGCGATCGTCGAGTCCGAGGCGGATCTGGTCGATGCGCTCGAGTTTGCTGCCGCGCGGGGCGCGCGCGTGTGGGTGCTCGGCGGCGGTAGCAACGTGGTCATCCCCGATTGCGGTCTCGACGGCCTCGTGGCGTTGATGAGACTGCGCGGGATCGAGGCGCACCTCGCAGGAACCGACGAGCTTCTCAGCGCAGCTGCGGGTGAGCCGTGGGACGGCTTCGTCGCCGAGAGCGTGCGGCGCGGGCTGTCCGGGATCGAAGGATTGAGCGGGATCCCGGGTCTGGTCGGGGCCACGCCGATCCAGAACGTCGGCGCTTACGGGCAGGAGGTCAGCGAGACCATCGTCCAGGTGCGCGCTTACGATCGCAACGAGCGGCGCTTCGTCGAGCTCGGACGCGACGAGTGCCGGTTCTCCTACCGCGATAGCCTCTTCAAGTCCGGGCTGCCCGACCGCTTCGTGGTGACGCGCGTCCGCTTCGCGCTGTCACGCCGCGCGCCCGAGCTCCGCTACGCCGAGCTGCGCCGGCACTTCGACGCCCGAGAGCCGACGCTGCCCGCCGTGCGCGAGGCCGTGCTGGCGATCCGGCGCTCGAAGTCGATGGTCGTCGAGGCCGGTGACGAAAACCGCCGCAGCTGTGGCTCGTTCTTCCTGAACCCGATCGTGGACGCAGCGCGCGGCGACGCGCTCGTCGAACGGCTCGGCGCCGCGAGCATGCCGCGCTTCCCGCAACCGGACGGACGCGTGAAGCTGTCCGCGGCATGGCTGATCGAGCGCGCGGGCCTGAAGAAGGGCACGCGCTCGGGCAACGTCGGGATCTCGTCGCGCCACGCGCTCGCGCTCGTCTGCCACGACGGCGCCTCGGCCAGCGAGCTACTCGCCTTCGCCGAGCACGTGCGCGACGTCGTGCGCCGCGAAACCGGCATCGAGCTCTCGCCCGAGCCCGTCTGGTGGTGAGAAGACGTCTCAGTCCTCTTCCCACCCCGTAAACGTGCCCGTGCCCGTACACGAAAAACGTGGGCGAAGCCGAACACCCGCTACGCCAGGCAAGCGCGGCTGCTGCTCCTTCTCTCCTCCTCCCCTCGTTGCCCGTCTTCGCTCTGCGCCGCACGTCGCGCCCGTAACAGCGAGGCCTCCCAACAACAGCCGTCGAACTTGGAACCGGCGACGAAGCTCGCGCCTAACCCGCCTGCGCGACCGTCTCGTAAAGCGCGGCCAGAGCTTGATCGAGCTTGTCGGCGTCGGTGCCGCCGGCCTGGGCCATGTCGGGGCGGCCTCCGCCCGAGCCGCCCACGATCTGCGCTAGCGGACGGATCAGCTCGCCAGCCTTGAAGCGCCCGACCAAGCCCTTGCTGACGGTGAGCACCAGCTGCGCCTTGCCGTCCGCCACGGCGCCGACGAGCACGATGCTGCTGTCGCCCAGGCGATCGCGCAGCGTCTCGCTGAACTCGCGGAGCTGAGCACGATCGGAGACCTCGCTCTTCGCGCCCAGCACCTTCACGCCCGAGATCTCGCGGGCCTGCGCGAGCTGGGCATCGATGCCCGAGGTGCCGCCCGTCATCAGCTTGCGCTCGAGCTCCGAGATTTGCTTCTCGAGCGCGCGCTCGCGCTGGAGCATCTTTTCGATGCGCTCGGACAGCGTTTGCGGCGAGGTCTTCAGCGTTTCCGCCGCGCGCGCGAGCGTGCCCTCGAGCTCCTGCACGTAGCCGAGCGCGCCCTCGCCCGTCACGGCCAGGATCCGCCGCAGGCCGGCGCCCACGCCCTGCTCGCTCACGATCTTGAACAGACCGATGTCGCCGGTGCTGCGCGCGTGCGTGCCGCCGCAGAGCTCGATCGAGTCGCCCATGCTGAGCATGCGCACGACGTCGCCGTACTTTTCCTCGAAGATCATGGTGGCGCCGCGGTCGCGCGCCTCCTGCATCGACAGCACCTCGGTGCGGATCGGGTGATTTTCGAGGGTCCGCGCGTTCACGAGCCGCTCGATCTCCGCGAGCTGCTCGGGCGTGAGCGGCTTGGTGTGGGCAAAGTCGAAGCGCAGCCGATCGGGACCGACGAGCGAGCCCTTCTGCTGCGCGTGTTGTCCGAGCACCTGGCGCAGCGCAAAGTGCAAGAGGTGGGTCGCGGAGTGGTTCCTGCGCGTGCTCTCGCGGCGCGCGCCGTCGACCTCGAGCTTCGCGAGCTGGCCGCGCTCGATGCTGCCCTCTTCGACGCGGCCGACGTGCACGACTAGCCCCGCGATCGGCTTCTCGGTGTCCTCGATCCGGACCTTTCCGGTGTCGGTCACGATCAGGCCCTGATCGCCGATCTGGCCGCCCGCCGCGCCGTAGAACGGCGTGCGCTCGGTGACGATCGACACCTCGGCGCCCGCCTCGACGCGGTCGACCAGCGCACCGCCCGCGATCAACGCGCTGATCTTGCCCTCGTCCGTGTCGCGATCGTAGCCGGTGAAGCGCACCGAGCCCTCGCTCACGGTCTCGAGCGCGCTCCGGTAGACGCCTTCGACGGCCTGCTCGACGCCCTTGAACTCGGAGCGCTTGCGCGCCTCTTCGAGCGCGGCGGCGTAGCCTGCGTGATCGACGCTGAAGCCCCGCTCCGCGCAAATCACGTCCGTCAGATCGAGGGGGAAGCCGTAAGTGTCGTAGAGCTGGAAGGCGTCGGCGCCGCCCAGCACCTTTCGATCGGCTCGCTGGAGCTCGTCGAAGCGTTCGTCGAGCAGCAACAGGCCGCGCTCGATGGTCTGGCGGAAACGCACCTCCTCGGCCTCGACCGTGCTCGCCATCAGCTCGCGCCGCTCGCGGAGCTCGGGGTAGGCATCACCCATCAGCTCGGCCACACGCTCGACCACGCGATGCAAGAACGGCTTGTCGATGCCGAGCCGGTGGCCGTGGCGGATCGCGCGGCGCATCACGCGGCGCAGCACGTACTCGCGCCCCGTGCGGTCGGGCATCACGCCTTCGGCGATCAAGAACGCCGTGGTGCGCGCGTGATCGGCGATCACGCGCATGCTCACGTCGTCCGGGCTGTTCGAGGCGCCGTATTGCTTGCTGGCGAAGCGCGCTCCCGCCTCGACCAGCTCACGCAAGACGTCGGTGTCGTAGTTGCTGTAGCGCCCCTGCACGGCGCACGACATGCGCTCGAGGCCGGCGCCGGTATCGATGCTCGGCGCGGGCAGCGGCGACATCGAAAAGCCGCCGTTGCCGTCGGCCGCGCGCTCGAACTGCATGAACACCAGGTTCCAGATCTCCATCCAGCCGACCCCCTCGACCGTCTGTTCCTGGCCGAAACGCCGCGGGTCCACCTCGTCGCCGACGCAGTAGTAGATCTCGCTGCACGGGCCGCACGGGCCGGTGTCGCCCATGGCCCAGAAGTTGTCCGACATGCCAAGGCCGATCAGCCGATCGTCCCCGAAGCCCGTGACCTTGCGCCAGATCTCGCGCGCCTGGCTGTCCTCTTCGATGCCCTGCTCGCCCTTGAAGAAGGTGCAGACCAGCCGCTCCTTCGGGATATCGAGGGTCTTCGTCAAAAGCTCCCAGGCGAAGACGATGGCCTGCTCCTTGAAGTAGTCACCGAAGCTGAAATTGCCGAGCATCTCGAAGAACGTGTGGTGGCGCGGCGACGGGCCGACCGCTTCCAGATCGTTGTGCTTGCCGCTGATGCGGATACACTTCTGGCTGCTCGTCGCCCGCACGTACGGGCGCTTCTCCCGACCCGTGAACACGTCCTTGAACTGGACCATGCCGGCATTGGCAAACATCAACGTCGGATCGTTGGCGGGAACGAGCGAGCCGCTCGGCACGACTTCGTGGCCGTGCTCCCGAAAGAAACCGAGGAATGCTTGCCGCAAGGCGGCCGAGGTCTTGTCGATGCTCATGACGAGCGGGAGCCATAGCATCACTCATGCAAGCCGGGGGGCAGCCGTTCCAGGCTGAGCGCCCCCCTGGACTCGCGCGCCGCGGATTTCATCGCCGAGCGCGGGCTCGGCCCCGTGGAGCGCTCGGTGCGCCTCGGAGGCTTCCTGAGCGCGCCCGGGCACCCCAAGCTGCCGGCGGAGCTGTGCCTGGTTCCGGGCGGGGTGCTGATCGTCGGGGCCGAAGATCGCTTCACGGGCGTGATCGTCGATGCCAGCTCCGGCGAGTCCGTACGCTACGAGCCGGGCACCCTGCGCGACCGGCTCTCGGTCTCGGGTGTCTCGCTCACCGTTCCGCCCGCCAAGGCCGGCGAAGCCCGGCGCTGCCTCGCGCTCGGGCGGCTGCGCAAGCAGGGCCGCGCTTCACGTTCCTTCAGCGCCAGCGAAGATCGCTACGTCAGCCGCCTCAGCGAGCCCGCTCGCGCTCTCGCGGGCTCACTCGTCGGCGCGGGCGACGTGACGATCGCCGTACGCGAGCTCGGCGAACCGAGCGAGCTCACCTCCGAGCTCGGGCCGAGCGTCGAGCAACGCCGCTACCTGGTACTGACGGCGGAGAGCGCGCAGCTGTTCGCGCTCTCCGAGCTCGGCGACGCCCGCGTCGACGTCCTCGACGTGAAACGCCTGCGTGTCGAGACACGCGGCGGCAAGGTCGTCCTCGTCACCGACGAAGGCGAGCACCCGCTCGTGACTCGCCAGGTGAGCGCCGTCACCGAGCTCGTCGAGCTCGCGCAGCTCGAGCCGTCGCTGCGCCTGTTCGAGGCCGCGCGCAGGCTCTACCTCTTGCCCGAAGGCGACGGCCGTGCCCGTGCGCGCCGCCTGGTCGAGGCCGCTGCCAGCCGCGGTCAGCCGCTGGCTCGCCTGGTTTCGCTGCTGCTCGCTTTCGCGGAGAACTCGCACGAGCGCGTGGCGGATACCACCGTCGAGCGCGCCGCCGAGGCCCTGCAAGCCGTGTCCGAAGCCAGCGTGGCCGAGCTACCGAGCCGCTGGAACCTCCCGCTCGCAGCCAGCCTC
>JALYWZ010000393.1 GCA_030852505.1 Myxococcota bacterium
GAAGTAGCCGACCAGATTCTGGTGACGGCAGCCCTCGGCCTCCGCCAGGCGAAACACCTCGCGGGTCTGCGCGGACTGCCGCGCGATGAGCTCCGCGTCGTCTCCCTGCGACGTCATCCGCTCGTAAGCCATCACGTCGGACCAGGAATAGAACAGCACGCAGTCGCTCGGAAGCCCGTCGCGCCCGGCACGTCCGATTTCCTGGTAATAGCCCTCGGTCGAGCGTGGCAGATCGTGGTGCACCACGAAGCGCACGTCCGGCTTGTCGATGCCCATGCCGAACGCGATCGTCGCCACCACCACATCGACGCTGCCGGCGCGGAAGGCGTCCTGCACCCGCGCGCGCTCCTGCGGCTCGAGGCCCGCGTGGTAGTGCGCCGCGGAGAGCCCGTGTGAAAGCAGCTCTTCGGACATCGCCTCGGTCGAGCGCCGGGACAGGCAATACACGATGCCCGCCTGGCCGCGCCGCGAGGCCACGAACTCGCGGATCGCGACCTTGGTCGACACCGGCACGTCCGACTTCGGGATCGCGCTGATCCTCAAGTTCTTTCTGAAAAAGGTGCCGCGGAAGATGCTCGGCGTGCGCATACCGAGCTGGTCGACGATGTCGAGCGTGACTTCGGGCGTGGCGGTCGCCGTCAGCGCCAGGATCGGCGCGCGCCCGAGCCGCGTCTTCAGCGCGCGCAGGTTGCGATAAGCGGGTCGAAAATCATGCCCCCACTGGCTAATGCAGTGGGCCTCGTCCACCGCGACGAGCCCGATGTCGAGCTCGGCGATCACCCGACCCACGGACGCCTCGAGCCCTTCGGGCGCGGCGTAGACGATCTCGTACTCGCCGCGACGGAGCTTCTGGATCCGCTCGCGCCGTTCGTCGAGCTCGAGCGACGAGTTCAGGAACGTCGCCGAGAAGCCGAGCTGATTCAGTGCGTCGACCTGGTCCTTCATCAACGCGATCAGCGGCGAGATCACCAGCGTGAGCCGCCCGAGCACGCGCGCGGGCAGCTGGTAGGTCAGCGACTTGCCGGCGCCGGTCGGCATCACCCCGACGCAGTCGTTGCCGTTCAAGACGGCCTCGATGATCGGCAGCTGCCCCGTGCGAAAGGCGTCGTAACCGAAGGTATCTTTCAACACGCGCTCGAGCACGGGGCGCTCGGGCGCGCGGCTCAGCGCCGCGGACACGTTCTTCAACATGTCGAGCAGGTCGGCCGAGAACTCGCTCGAGTTGCTTCGATACAGCGTGCGCAGCGCGCGGAGCTCGCCGGCCAGGCTCCGCCGCGTCTCGAGATCCGCCGCGTCCGCGACCCGCAGCCGTTCGGCGAGCTGCTCGACGCGCGCGCGAAGTGGAAGGCCGGAAAACGACAGTGCGGTCAAGGAAGGTCGCAGGCTCGGTGGGGGCGGGCGCATCCTGCCTCGGGAGTCGCCATCGCGAAAGCTCCCGCGCGCCGGGCCGGTTCGTCCCGGATCGAGTCACGCTATTTCGCCGGGTTATGCTGCACCCCCGCCGACCGGCCTTGCGGATCTGCAAACCGATCGCGGATGATGTGGAGATGCGGCGGTTACTCGGGGCGTTGGCGATGTTTGCGGGCGCGCTCGGCTTGCCGGCCACGGCACGGGCACAGACGGCGCGGCTGGTCCCGATCGCGATTTACCCGGAGACTCCGGTTCGCCTCGAGCTGCAGCTGCCCGACAGTCGCCAGCCCGTAGCGCTGTGCCAGGGCGCTTGCACGGCCTACCTGCCACCCGGGAAATACCGCATCGAGGTGCATGCTGGCAGCGAGACGCGCGCCGGCGGCCGCGTCGTGAACGTGCCGGGGCCTTCGGCGCTGTTCGTCAAACCGCGCTCGGAAGGCATGCGTACTTCCGGTCTCACGCTGGGCATCGCCGGCTCCGCGCTGCTCGTGGGCGGCATGGTGCTGCTCGCCACCGCGCTCGACGACGACTACGACGACGACGGCTACCGCCGTCGCGGCACGCTCGTTCCACTCGGCCTCGGAGCAGTGGTGGTCGGCCTCGTGCTCACGCCGATCGGCTGGGTCCGGTTTGGTAAGAGCCTTCGCCCGGCCGTCGATGTCGAGCCGCTCGGCGCCGTGCGCTGAAGAGCGCAGCGGGCCGGATCCGTCGTCATCGAAACCCGAGTGAAACGCGCGTCGCGCTCGCCGCGCCGCTCTGCGTCGAAACCCACGAACACATTACGCTCGGCGCGCTCGCCTTTGTGAGAAGACCGAGTATGCTCCGCGCACTTTTGCGGCCGCCCGCGGGCCGGATGCGAGGCGCGAGGCCCCGCGAGCACGGAGATTTCTCATGAGCGATACAGCCGACTTCAACCAAATCCGTACCCTCCTCGGCGACAAGGCCAAGGATCTCCTCGAGCACCAGTGCAAGACCGTGCCGAAGGAGCAGCTGCATCTCCCCTCGCCGAACTTCGTGAGCGACATCTGGGCGGGCTCGGACCGCAACGTGCAGACGCTGCGCAACCTGGAAACGCTGTTCTCGCACGGGCGCCTCGCCGGCACGGGCTACCTGTCGATCCTCCCCGTCGACCAGGGCATCGAGCACTCCGCGGGCGCTTCGTTCGCCAAGAACCCGATCTACTTCGACTCCGAGAACATCGTGAAGCTCGCGATCGAAGGCGGCTGTAATGCGGTGGCCAGCACCTACGGCGTGCTCGGCACGGTGGCGCGCAAGTACGCTCACAAGATCCCGTTCGTCGTGAAGTTCAACCACAACGAGCTGCTCACCTACCCGAACAAGGCCGAGCAGATCATGTTCGGAACCATCAAGCAGGCCTGGGACCAGGGCTGCGCCGCCGTCGGCGCCACCGTCTACTTCGGCTCGGCCGACGCCACGCGCGAGATCGTCGAGGTCGCCAAGGCCTTCCAGATGGCTCACGAGCTCGGCATGGCCACCATCCTCTGGTGTTACGTCCGCAACTCGGCCTTCAAGTCCGACAAGGACTACCACGTGTCGGCGGACCTCACTGGTCAGGCCAACCACCTCGGCGTCACGATGGGCGCCGACATCATCAAGCAGAAGCTCCCCGAGAACAACGGCGGCTACAAGGCGCTGAACTCCGGTAACTCGTCTTACGGCAAGCTCGACGAGCGCATCTACACCGAGCTCACCTCGGACCACCCGATCGATCTCTGTCGCTATCAGGTCCTCAACTGCTACATGGGCCGCGCCGGTCTGATCAACAGCGGTGGCGCCTCGGGCAAGAACGACTTCGCCGAGGCCGTTCAGACCGCCGTCATCAACAAGCGCGCGGGCGGCATGGGACTCATCAGCGGTCGCAAGGCGTTCCAGCGTCCGATCGCCGAAGGTGCCAAGCTCCTCCGGGCCATTCAGGACGTGTACCTGGCCAAGGAAATCACGGTCGCCTGAGAGGGCTATCGGCCGTCAGCCATCAGCTGTCGGCACACGAAAAGCGGGCGCGGTGCTGTTGGCATCGCGCCCGTTTTCGTTTCGGCTCCCCGGCGTCTGGAGGAGGTGATGTCGCCGGAGAACCTCAGGACGCCTTGACGGCGATCCGCCGCGGCTTGAGCGCCGCGCTCTTCTTGACCTGGATCCGGAGCACGCCGTCCTTGAGCTCCGCTTCGATCGACGTCGGGTCGAGGCCCGAGCCGACCTCGAAGCGCCGCTCGTAGACGCTGTCCGTCTCCGCGTTGCGAGCCGCCACGTACAACTCCGGAGGGTTGTATTCGATGCTGACTCCATCAGCCTCGACCCCCGGCAGATCCGCGACGATCGAGAAGCCGTCCTGGTTCTCGAAGATATCCACGGGCGGGGTGAAGTAGCGCTTGGCGGAGCGGGTCTTCTCCACGGCGCCGTTGTGGTTCTGCTGAATGGCTTCGGTCATGGCTCTCTCCTGAATTCCTGAAGCGGCGCTGATTAGCTCGCGCGCACGCTGATCTTGCGGGGTTTCGCGGCCTCGGCCTTGGGCAGCGTCACGGTGAGGACGCCGTTCTTGAGTTGAGCTTCGACCTTTTCGGCGTCGACCTTGGTCGGCAGCTGGAAGCTGCGCGAGAACCGAAAGTCCGCGCGTTCCTTCCTGTGAACCGAGTGCCCTTCCGGCACTGCCTCTTTGCGCTCACCGCGCAGCGAGACCGTGCTCTCTTCGACCTGGAGCTCCAGATCCTTCTCTGCCACGCCGGGGACCTCCGCGCGCAGCACCAGGCTCTCACCCGTGTCGTCGAGCGAAACCCGGGGCCAGCCCGCTTCCATCTCCAGCGCAGGACGAGCGCTCTCGAAGTCGAAGAACAGCCGGTTCATTTCACGACGCAGATCATCGAAGGCGTCGTTTCGACGCGCACCGAAGCGCGCCAGCGGATTCATATCGGACCAAAACGTGAGCATGTGAACCTCCTCTGACGGCGCAGGCCGAGCCCGCACCCGAAGTGTTGGTGTTTGAACCGTCCCGGCGCTGTTACTGAGTCACCGGACCGACTCGAGCCGCAAACTGCGCACGCCCCCCGAGGCCCGCAAGGGGGTCCCCAACAAATCCGCAAGTCCCCGGCAAAGGGCGCTTTTGTCGCCAAGGCGCCAGGGGGAGGCCAAGGGTCGCCGGGGATTTTTGGGGGAACTAGGGGCGACGAGGACGTCGGGGTAATGGCGGTCGGCGAAAATTTCTGGGAGCAACCGGCCGGGGATCCGAGCCGAACCTCAGGGCCATGGCTCACGGATCTTGGGTGCGGTGGGTTTGGGCGGGGTCGCTCGTCTTCGTCACCACGAGCTGTCTTTTCAGCTCTGAGGGGTCGGGCGGCAGTCCCAGGGCCTCGCTTTGGGAGCGCTGCGACGACTCGGTCGTTTGCGTGGTCTTCAAGGACGACGAAACAGTGGCGAGAATAGAAGGTGCCTTGCTGCGCCAAGGCGAGGAATGCACGTTCTTCTCCCTGACGGACGCGGCCATCGATCCTGCGACGGTTGTAGACGAGGGCGAAACCCTCTCAGCGAAAACGACTGATGGCAGCCCGATGTCTTGCTGGATCAACGAAGTCACTCCCGAACCGCAGAACGGAAGGTGCCACGGGTCTGCCCGCAGTTGCTCGAGCGTCGGGTGGATCGATTGCTACACGCAGGACGGTTGCCACGGAGAAATCGGCGATGCCTCCACCAGCTCAGACGACCGCTGTAAGGGGAGCGCCACCAGCTGCAACGAGTACGACAAAGAGGGCTCGTGCACCCATCAGCAAGGCTGCTCCTGGCGAGAGTGAAGCTCCGCCGAAATCTCGCTGCTGGTGCTCGCCGTCGTGCTCGTGAACCCGCCGATCCAGATTGAATCGCCCCGGTTTTCCCGAAGGCTCCGAGAATTGGGAGACTGGGAGCCATGGGAAGGAAGGCATTCATGGACAGATTTCTGCGACGCCTCACGCGTCCAGGATCCGCTGGACCTTCGGGCGCAGCGCACACACCGTGGTGGAG
>JALYWZ010000394.1 GCA_030852505.1 Myxococcota bacterium
TGCTCCCGCCGAGCGACGCCGAAGTGCGGCGCGTGGAAGACCTGGAGCGCGCGGTCGTCACGGGCCAGATTTCTGCGCCGCCGGCGGTGCCCTCGACCGCGGCGGTGCCGCCGGCGACCGTCACTCTGCACCTCCACGTGCATGCGAGCACCGCGCGGGATTTCCGTCACTGGGAGGCCATCTATCTGCGCCACCGCGGCTCCGCTCTGCGCAATACCACCTTCGTGCGCTTCGCTTGCGAGCTCTTCATGGATACGTGGCGCCCGCGGAGTGCCGACGTCGAGTACGCGCACATTTACGAGCGTGATCGCCATCGCTGTCAGAGTCCGTGTTGCGGGCGCCGCGATGTTACCCCGCATCACCTCCGCTTCCGCTCGCACGGCGGCGACGACTCGGACGAGAACCTGACCAGCCTCTGCACCTGGTGCCACCTCGAGGGCATTCATCGAGGACAGATTTCTGCGACGCCTCCAGCGTCCAGGATCCGCTGGAGCTTCGGGCGCAGCGCACACACCGTGGTCGAGGGCCGGCGGCGAACGCGAGAACCGCCAGCGGCAGCAGCTATCACCCGAACAAGTTGTGCTTCGTGATCGCGTAGATCGCGCGGAACCCGTCCTTGACGCCGATCTTCTTGCCCTCGGCGTAGGTGCGCCCGTAGTACGACACCCCGACCTCGTAGATCCGGCACCGCTGCTTCGCGACCTTGGCGACGATCTCTGGCTCGAAGCCGAAGCGGTTCTCGGTGATCTGGATGCGCTTCAAGATCTCGGCGCGGAACACCTTGTAGCCGCACTCCATGTCCGTCAGGTTCAGGTCGGACATCACGTTGGAGAGCAATGTGAGGAAGCGGTTGCCGACCATGTGCCAGAAGTAGACGACGCGGTGCGCCTCCGAGCCTGCGAAGCGCGAGCCGATCACGACGTCGGCCCGCCCCGAGAGGATCGGCGCGAGCAGCTTCGGATACTCCGCCGGGTCGTACTCGAGGTCCGCGTCCTGGATCAGGATGATCTCACCCGAGGCGAGCGCGATGGCCTTGCGCAGGGCGGCGCCCTTTCCCTGGTTTTCCTGGCGCTCGTAGACGTCGATTTCCGGCCCGAGCGAGCGGCAAATCGTCGCGGTTTCGTCGGTGGAGCCGTCGTCCACGACGACGAGCTCGAACACGACGCCCTCGACCTTCACCGAGCGCACGTTGTTCACGACGTCGCGGATCGTCCGCTCCTCGTTGTAAACGGGAACGATCACGGAAACCTTGACGGGTGCGGCGCTCACGGTAACGGCGCCAGCTTGACCCCTCGCGTGGCGCGCGTCTAGGCTCCGCCCGCATTATCCAGGCAGCTCGCACCCATCTCATCGCCGCGCTGGTCGCGGTCGTCAGCTCGGTCCTCTTGACCTGGCCGCTCGCGGCTCATGCGAGCGAGTCCGTGCTGCGCGCCATCTACTACTGGGATGCGTACACGAACGCGATGATCATGGGCAGCCGCGTGGATGCGGCGCTGGGGCTCGGCCCTCTGTCGCTCCACGACGACTACTACTTTGCGCCGCTGCCGGACTCGATCGTCTTCAACGAGAATCACTTCGGGCTGTCGCTGATCTTCGCGCCGTTCTACCTGCTGAGCGGCAACGGGCTCCTCGCCTACAACCTGACGCTGCTGATCTCGCTCGCGCTGTCGGCGTTCTTCACGTACCTGCTGGTGCGACGGCTCACGGGCAGCGGCTGGGCCGGGATCATCGCGGGCGTCGCGTTCGCGTACAGCCCGTACGTGTTCTTCGAACTCGGCCGGATCCAGCTCACGGCCACGCAGTGGATCCCGGCTTCGTTCCTGTTGCTCCATCGAGCCATCGAGGGGCAGCGGCCGCGGGACGCGCTCGGCTTCTGGCTCGTGTACCTGCTGCAGATCGGGACCTGCCTCTACTACGCAATGTTCCTGATCCCGCTCTTGTCGCTGCTCGGTGGCCTGCTGCTCGCGCGCAATCGGCCGTCGCGGCGGTTCTGGGTCTGGTTCGGGGGCGCGGCGCTCGCGGCGGGGCTCGTCGCGCTGTGGATGGTGTACCCCTACTTTGCGGTTCGGCACTCGTTCGACCTCGAGCGCAGCCTGGCGCTCGCCTCGAGCAACGACGGCAAGCTCAGCTTCTTCGCCAACGTGCATCCCACCAACCGGACGTTGACGGGGATGCACCACCTGGTCACCTCCGGCGCCGCCCACGACGAGATCGCGTTCCCCGGTTTCACGGCGCTCGCGCTGTTGGCGGTCGCGCTTTCGGTACCGGCCGCGCACGCAGTGGCGCGCTACGGTCGGGCGCGCGTGCTGACGAGCGCGGCACGTTGGCTCGTGCTCGCGTGCAGCGCCCTCTTGATCTCACTGTTGACACACAGCTTCCTCGCCGGAGCGGCGGTCGTGGGCGCGGGGCTCTGGTTCTTGGTGCGCCACCGGATGCTGCTCCCCTTCGGAGGCAACCAGGGCGCTTACCTCGCGGTGCTCTTGCTCGCGCTGACGATGTTCCTCGGGATCCACCCGCTGGACTGGGACGGGGCGCCCGTACGCGGCCTCTACTACTACTTTCACAGCTACTTTCCCGGCTTCAACGGGATCCGCAAGGTGGGTCGCCAGGCCGTGATGACGACCTTCGTGATCGCCGTGCTCGCGGGGTTCGGCGGCGCGTGGTTGTTCTCGAGGCTGCGCACGCTCCGAAACCAAGCGTTGCTCGCGGCGGCGCTGCTCGTCGGACTTTGTTACGAGTTGCGCTGCTTCCCGCATCCGCTCGAGCGGGTGTGGGGCGCGGCCGAGGCTCCGAGCGTGCTGCGCTTCGTGGCCTCCCTGCCCGCGGACGATCTGATCGCTTCCACGCCGCAAAACACGGGACGAGAGCTGTTCCGGGGTGACTGGGGGATGGCGCTCAACAATTACCTCGCGCTCCACCACAAGCACCGCTTCGTCAACGGACAGTCGAGCTTTCAGCCGGCGGTCACGGAGCTCGCGCGCCGTGCGGTGGAGCGGCTGCCGGACGACGGCGCGCGCCGTGCGTTGCTCTCGATCGGGACCCGGCACGTGATCGTCTACGGCGAGGATCTGCCGTCGCGGCTCGCGGGGCTCGCGGACGCGCTCGCGGCTCGGCCCGACGAGTACCGGCGCGTCTTCCAGGAAGGTCCGCACAGCGTGTTCACGCTGCTCGAGCCGGACGCGCGCCCCGTGGAGCTGCTCCCGACGCCGGCTCTGCCCGAGACCGCGCGGCTGATCCCCCAAACCGAGCTCCGACCGCGGACGAGCCTGCGATCGACGCGAGCCATTCGGGTGCTCGACGCCAACCCCAGCACTTACTGGACCGGTGGGCGTTACCAGGCGCCCGGGCAGTATTTCGAGGTCGAGCTCGGCACGGCGCGGCCGGTCGTCGCGCTCGAGCTCAGCGCGCCTTCCCGAGTGATGGATATCCCCGTGTCCTTTCGGCTGACCGCGATGAACGGTCGCGAGGACCTGGGCGTGCTCGCGGAGCAGCCGCTGCTCCGCTTCTACCGAGAGCAGATCTTCGAGCCCAAGAACTTCGTGTTCCGCGTGGTGCTCCCGCAACCGGTCACGCTCGATCGATTGCGCATCACGGTCGCGCAGCCCGTGCCCGGCAGCTACTTCTCGATCCACGAGCTGCGCTTGTACGAAAAGCCGCGCTGAGGCCGGCCCTCACCGCCCCGTGTGAGGTTTGTTGGGGTGGGTGGAGCGCCCCGACTCCACTTCCGTGAGTGTCGAGGGCGAGACGCTCGCGGTTCCAGCCTCGAAATCGGGACCCGGCGCCGGTTCATGATAGCCTCTTCCGCCAGGCTCCCGACAGCACGGGCGCCCCCACGCCGCATGACCGATCGCTCCTCCAACGCGCCGCTCTCGTTGCCGTTTTCAGGGATGATGATCGGCTCCGATCTCAGACCCGGGGTGAGCTACCGCCTCGAGCGGCAGATCGGTGAGGGCGGCATGGGCCTGGCCTTTCTGGCGACGCGGGTTTCGCAGGAAGGCGACTCGCCGGTGGTGATCAAGCTCGTCCGCCCGACCTTCGGCTCCGGCACGCAAGGCACCGAGGCCGCGACGCTGCTGGTCCAGAAGGAATCCGTGGCGCTCGGCCGGCTCAACGAGCGAGTGCCGCCGACGCCGTTCGTCGTGCGCTTCATCGATACCGGGACCACGCAGCTCTACAACCGCCCCACGCCCTGGCTCGCGCTCGAGTACGTCCACGGCGGGGTGGAAGGCACCACGCTGGACGATCGCGTCTCGTATTCGATCGCTCAGACCGGTTACGCCTTCGACCCGGTGCGCGCGGCGCACGTCGTACGCTGTCTGGCCGCCGGCTTGTCGGCGATCCACGGCGTCGGCGTCGTGCACCGCGACCTCACGCCGCGCAACATCCTTTGTTGCGGCTTCGGCGAGTCGGAGATCTTCAAGATCTCGGACTTCGGCGTGGCGCGACCGCAAGGCCTCGCCAACACCTTCGGTGACATGAGCGTGGGCACGCTCGGTTACGCCGCTCCGGAGCAGAGCTTGCCGGACGGCGCGCCCGTCGGGACCTACACGGACGTGTTCGCGCTGGCCTGTGTCGTGTTCTACGTGCTCACGGGCGAGGCTTATTTCGACGCGCGCACGCCGGTTCACGTCTACGGGATGATCCGCGAGAAGCGCCGCCGCAGCTTGCTCAACGCCAAAGCGCTGAGCCCGGAGCTGCGCGACCGGCAGGAAGACTGCCGGGCCATCGACGCAGTGCTGGCCCGCGCCACCTCGCTCGCGATCGAGCAGCGCCCGCAAGAGGCGTACGAGCTCGCGGCCACGCTCGTGCCGTGGCTCACCAGCCAGGCCCGCCCGCCGCGTCCGAGCCGGAGGTTGATGAACAGCTTGCTCAGCCTGTCGCCGCCCGCCGATCTGCAAGGCTGGAGCTGGAGCGTGCGCCACCCCCCGGGAGACTCGGTGGTGATCCAGAGCGCCGCCTGGGACACCGACGGCCGTTGCTTCGCGTTCACGCCGGAGGGTCCGCTGTTCTGGAACGGCCAGTCGTGGCTGTACGCGCCCGACATCGCGAGCAGCTTGCCGAGCGGCATGGAGTTCGCGCGGCGCTACGAGGCCGGCGGCTGGCTGGTGGGCGGTTCGGGCGGCACGCTCGCGGTCTACAACAGCGACGGCGTGCGCGAGGTGGAGCGCGCGCCCGATCCCGACGTCGTGTTCTCCCACGCCAGCGGCCGCTTCGACGATCTGCTCGCGGCGGTCGGCCAAAAGCCGGGCGAACAGCCGTATCTCTGGGCCATGGCGGCCCGGCGCTGGTTGCGGCCGTTGCCGCTCACCGGCGTCGCGTTCGTCTCGTCGCTGCTCCGCCTCGACGATTCGCGGTGGCTGATCTGCGGGCGGCTCTGGCAGGGCTCCGGCTTCGCCGCCATCTACACGCCCACGATG
>JALYWZ010000395.1 GCA_030852505.1 Myxococcota bacterium
GGTCATGCGCGCGCGCTGCTCGGCGCCCCCGACGACGTCCAGCTCACCGCGCTAGCGGACAAGGTGATCCGCGGCAAGCTCAGCGTGCGCCAGACCGAAGAGCTGGTGCGCGCCGCAAAATCCGGCAAATCTGGGAAAAAACCCGCGGGCGGTGGCGGTTCTGCCACGGCTTCGGCCAAGAGCGCCAGCGTGCGCGATCTGGAGACGCGCTTGCAGCGCCGCCTCGGCACCAAGGTCGAGGTGAAGGATCGCGACGGCAAGGGCGAGCTCGTGGTTCAGTACTCGTCGTGGGACGAGCTCGATCGATTGCTCGACATCATTCTTTAGCTCTGGCGCTCGCGCTGTCGGGTCTCGCCCGGCTCGCTCAAGCCGACGACGGCGGCAACGACGTCTGCCCGGCGATGCCGGCGGAGGCCGACGACGTGCGCGCGCACTACGACGCGACGGGGCGCTTGGTGAGACAGCTCCGGCTGCTCCAGAACCGTTACGTGCAGGAGGTCTCGATCCGCTACGACGGCGACCACGCGGTCGTGCGCAGCGAGGCCACGCCCGGGCAGCTGCGCGAAGCGCGCACCCGCTGGGACGGCGATCGCGTGAGCGAAGCCGAGTGCTTCGTGAACGGCAAGCGCACGGCGCGCGCCGTCTATCGCTACTATTTCGACGAAGAAAACCGGGTGATCGCCACGGAAATCCGCGACGGCGCGGGGCGCGTGCTGAGCGTGATCCGGGCCGAGCGCGAGACGCCACCGGTGCCGATCGTGCTCGAGCTGAGCGCGGGCGGCGCATATCAGAGCGACACGGAGCTCTACGATTTCACCGCCGGGCTCGGCGTCCATCGCACTCCCCCGCCCGACCGCTACGCCTCGGATCCGCTGGACGTGAAGCTCGACGGTTCTTTCAAGTATCACCGCGCCGCCGGGCTCACGAGCACCGACCAGACGCTGGTGCGCTTCAGCGCCGACTACCACGACATCGTCCCGCGGCTCACGCTCTTCACGTTCACCAACATTGAGCGCAACCTCCCGGCGAACTTGCGGCTCAACCTCGAAGAGGCCTTGCTCGGCGCCAAGCTGGAGATCTTGCGCGGGACGTACCAGCTCGACGCGAGCTTCGCGCCCGTCTGGAACTACCGCTCAATCAACGCGCCGCGCCCCGCGGACGACGCCGTTGACGCTGACGCCGAGCCGGTCGTCGAGGACAGCTCGCGGTTGCGCGGCTCTTTCCGGATCCGCGCCGGGATCCACCAGGAAAACTGGTCCCTGCTCGACACCTTCGAGGCGCTGCCCACGCTGTACGGAGACGACGTGATCGCCGAAGACGATCTCTGGCAGCGCACCCTGCTCCGCAACACGCTGGCCCTCGAGGTGAAGCTCCTCGCCAAGCTCTCGCTCCGCGAAGAGCTCAAGTACACGCGCGACCCGGCCCTGGTCGCTCAGGCCAATTGTCCCGAATCGGACAGCCCGCTCTGCAAGGGTTACTCCCTGGCCAGCACCACCTCGCTCGTGTTGAACCTCGAGCTCTGAGCTCGCCTCACGCGAGCTGCCAGGATGGCAGGATCCGAGCCGCCTACTTCCCCTTCTTCAGCTCCGCGAGCGCCTCTTCGGCTGCCTTGCCGACGCCCTCGCCTTTTCCGAGCTCGGCGGCTTTCTTCAGGTGCTCCTGCGCGGCCTTCTTGTTGGTCTTCCGCAGGTGCATTCCCAGATAGAAATGCGCGGGGACGAAGTTGGCGTCGCTCTTGAGGGCGGCTTCGAAGTCGGCCTGAGCGCCCGCGTCGTCCCCGGCGGAGTGGCGGCAGACCCCGCGGCGCGTGAGCAGGTCGGCGCTGGGCGAGGCTTTGAGCGCCTTGTCGAGGGCCGCCACGCAATCCGCGGGGGCCTTCAAGCGGCCGAACAGGTGCGCGGCGGCGGCGAGCAGCTTGGGATCGTCCGTCTGGCTGGCTTGCTTCACTTGCTGGAGCGCGACCTCGTTCTTGCCGGCGCCAGCGAGCATGTCGGCGTACGCGAGGCGGAGTTCGACGTTGGCGGGACGCGCTTCTACTGCGGCACCGTAGGCGGCGACCGCCTCGTCCTTCTTGCCGACGGCTTCGAGCGCGAGCGCGCGGTTCATCAAGAGGTCCGGGTGCTTCGGCTGAAACTTGAGGCCAGCCGTCACGACCTCGAGCGCCTTGTCCGCGGTGTTCTGGTCGAGCAGCATCGCCGACAGGTTCACGCTGGCCTCGCTGAGCTTGGGGTCGAGCGCGAGCGCCTCGTCGTAGTCTTTCTCTGCAGCTACCGTGTCGCCCAGATTTTGCTCGGCGACCCCCAAATAAAAGGCCGCCTGAGCATCCTTCGGCGCCTCCGCGCGAGCCGTGGTGAGCAGCACCTTGGCTTTGGCAAAGTCTTGCTGCTGGATCGCGTCGATGCCCTCTTGCACCTTGGGGCTCGACGCCGCGGCGACCGGCCCTTCTCCCTCGCTCGGCTCGAGCGACGGATCGGGCTCGTTCGGGGGCGGAGTCGCCGCACCGCCACAGGCCACCACCAACACCAACCCCAACGCTCTGCCGCTGCAGAGACCCGCCTTCAACCAGTTCATGATACTGCGCCTCTCTTCTCGAGACGGGAGACCGTGGATAGGATCCGACTCTTGATGGCTTCGATGCGCTCGGGCTCGGTGACCTTGGAGCCCGTTTCGTCGGTCACGTAAAAAACGTCCGCGACCTGCGTACCCTCGGTGTTGATCTTCGCGAGCGAGATCTGGAGGCCGAGCGACTGCAGCGCGTGCGAAAGCCAGAACAAGAGCCCGAGCTGGTCCCGCGTCGTCACTTCGATCACGGTATCGCGGGTCGCGCAGCGATTGTCGATCACGACTTCACTCTGGACCCCGGGCGTCGGCCGCTCGGACCAGTGCGCGGTGCGGTTGCCGTTGGTGACGAGCGCGTCCGGCGTGAGCTCCTGGCTCATCAGCCGGCCGAAGTCGCGCTCGAGCCGCGGGATCGCCGAGGTCACCGCCTCGACCGAGCTGCCGCGCACCCAGAACAAGTCGAGCGCGCGGGTGCGGCCGAACGAGTCCTTCCAGGAATAGACCTGCGCGCTGATCACCTTGAAGCGCGCGGCAGCGAGCGTGGCCGTGATCATCGCCAGCAAGCCGGGCTTGTCGTCGGCGATGAACGCGAGCTCCACGTACGGCTCGGCGGTCGTCATCACCGTGACGTTCACCTGCTGCATCTGCGCCTGGCGCGCGAAGCGCGAGTGCCGCACCACGTGCGGGATCTCGTTCGCGTACAGGTAGCGCTCGGGAACGGCCTCGAGGTAGTGGTTCAAGAACTCGCGCTCGCCGCGCTCCGGGCAGGCTTCGAGCACCGCGCGCTTGATGCGCTCGAGGCGATCGCCGCCGTGCTCGGCGCCGCCCTCGAAGTAGCGATCCGCCGCGAGGTAGAGCTCCTCCAGCATGCGCGCCTTCCAGCTGGTGAGAGCCGTCGGGCTCGTGGTCGAGACGTCGCAGAGCGTGAGCACGTAGAGCTCGCGGAGCCCCTCGCGGCCGCGCACTTCCTGGCAAAACGACTCGATCGTCTTCGGATCGTCGAGATCGCGGCGCGTCGCCACGTGGTACATCAAGAGGTGCTTGTTCACGAGGTGCTGCACGTCGGGGATGTCGGTCTCGGGGATGCCGAGCCGGCGCAAGATCGCCTCCGACATGTCGTGGCCGCGCTTGGCGTGGTCGCGGCCGCCGATGTCTTTACCGATGTCGTGCAAAAGCGCCGCGAAGAACAGCACGTTGGCGCGCGAGATCTCGGCGGCGAGATGCGACGCCGTCGGGTGCTCTCGGGAGAGATCGCCGCGGCACAGCTCGCGCAACCGATCGACGCAGGCCACCGAGTGCACGTCGACCGTGTACACGTGGTACACGTCGTGGTGCACGCGCCCGACGACCGGCGCAAACTCGGGGATCAACGCCACGAGCAGCCCGACGTCGTGGAGCTCTTTCAAGACCGAGCCGCTGCGGAGCTTGGTCTTCTGCACGGTCGTGACCAGCCGCTGGAACAGCCGCTGCGCCTCGGCGCTCTCTCGCAGCCGCTCGCAGATTTCCGGCACCGACGCCGCGCGGGCGATCGAGTCGCGCGCGAACGGATACACCGGTAAATCGCGGCGGATCGCCTCGTCGTAGACCTTGAGGCACAGCGACGGATCCTGCTCGATCGCGCCGGGGCTCTCGATCGACACCTGATCGTTGGTGAGCTTGAGGCCGCCGCCGATCGGCGTCTCGCGCGGACGTCGCTTGGGCGGAGGCTCCGCGCGCTGCAGCAGCATCTCCCGGCATTGCCAGAGGCTGCGCGCGTGCCGGTAGTACTCGCTCATGAAGGCTTCGACGCCGGGGCCGGAGTTGCCGTAGCCCATCTCGCCCGCGATCAGCTCCTGCTGGTCGAAGCTCAGGCGATCCGAGCGCCGCCCGGCGTGCACGTGAAGCAGGTTGCGCACGCGCCACGCAAAGCGCGAGGCCGCGTCGATCTGCGCCCACTCGCGCGGCAAGAGCACGCTCAGCCGTACGAGCTCCTCCAAATGGTTTGCGCGCCAGCGCGCTCGCGCCGCCCAGTGCATCAAGTCGAGATCGCGCAGACCGCCGCTGCCGTTCTTCACGTCCGGCTCGAGCAGGTACACCGAGTCGCCGAAACGCGTGGAGCGCTCCTCGGCGCGCGTGTTGAGCCGCTCCAGGAATTTCCCGATATTCGAGATGTGAAAGATGCCGTCGTAGGCTTTCTCCAGCATCTTGTCGGTGGTGCCGCCGTCCCCGGCGAGCAGCCGGAAATCGAGCAGCGTGGTGGCGGTGGGCAGATCGGTGCGCGCGAGGTCGAGCTGATCACTCGGAGTGACCACCTGATGACCGACGCTGAGGCCCGCGTCCCAGAGCGGGTAGAGCACGGCTTCGGCGACGTGCTTCACCTTCTCGGCGCGGCCGCCCGTCACGAGCCGGACGTCGAGATCGCTGTGCAGAGCCAGCGCCCCGCGGCCGTAGCTACCGACCGCCGCGAGCGCGACGTTGTTCGCCCACTTGCCCTGCTTGGTGAGCGCGCACTCGACGGCCTTGAACAACGAGCAGAAGAGGC
This sequence comes from Myxococcota bacterium, assembly GCA_030852505.1. GTDB lineage: Bacteria > Myxococcota_A > Polyangia > Polyangiales > Polyangiaceae > PMG-095. The sequence goes on from JALYWZ010000395.1 coordinate 5,081, forward strand.
CGTCGTAGGTCTTCGCCAGCCGCTCGGCCGCGGGAAGCCCTGCCTCGTCCGTCCCGAGCTTCACCTTGGCTTCGAGCGTCGCGCGGTGGTTCGCGAGGTAGCTCTTCAGCTCCTGCGCAAGAGTGGCGGATTCCAGCACGGCCGCCCTGGAGGAGTCAGTGGGCGCAAGTTCTGAGCGCATGGGCAGAAATACGGGACTGCACGCGGGTCCTAGCGGCAGCGCCGACAGCCGCTCGTTATAGCGCAGGTCCAGGCCAGCGCCGAAGTGCCGCTCGCGCCCTCCCTTCGGCCCCGAAACCCTCGAGTTTTCGCGAATTCGCGGCGCGCTCCG
>JALYWZ010000396.1 GCA_030852505.1 Myxococcota bacterium
GCGCACCCGCCCGGAGAAAACCCGTTCGGCTTGCCGTCGCGGCCGCTCGCCGCCGCTCCTGGCGACGTCGTCCTCGTGCCCTCGCACGAAGCGCTCCAACAGGCCTTCGAGCTCGGCCCCGATTCGCAGACCTTCGTCTATTACGCGGCGGTCGTCGAGGAGACCGCGCCGCTCGAAACGCGCGTGCGCTACCCGACCCACGAGCGACGCACGCTGCCGAACGCCGTGATCGTGCCGCTCGGCCGCGGCGCGCTCGGAAGCCCGGGCGACGTCGTGCTCACGACTCAGAACGCAGGCTCGGGTCTGGTCCGCGCGATCGTCGTGGGCGGTGAGCCCGCCACACCGCGTGTTCGCTACCTCGAGCCCTCGTTCCAAAAAGAGAAGCTGCCCGGCCCCGACGCCGCTCCTCAGGCGCTGTCCCCCGGCACCTTTCACGTGCTGCGCGAGCCAGGCGAGCCCGGAACGACGCTGGCTTGTACGGAGGGGCCGAACCAGAGCGCCGTGATCGCGCTCACCCAGGCCGACGAGCGCCGGCTCGTGCTCGGGTTCGGAGGGCGCCTGCGTGTCGTCCCGGCTTCGGCGTGCCTGCCGCTGCCGATCGTTCCGCAGGTTCGGAGCGGCGAGACCGTGCGCTTTCCGCTACTGCTCCGGCTCGGAGAGGGACGAGTGCAGAGCGTCGACACGGCCTCGGGGCGAGTCTGGATCCGCTCGGAGTTCGCCGGAGAAGTGCGGGAAGTCGCAGTGGGCTTCGGCAACGTGCTGCCCGGGCCCGCGAAAGCTCCGAAGTGACGCCGGGCTGCTAACCTTGGCCGGGATCCAGCGATGCCAGAATCGCGTCCAGCAAGCCTTCATCGCGGCGCAGGGCTGCGGCTTGAAGCAGCCGCAAGCGTGAGTCGTTCGGGCTCAGGCTGCTCAGACGGCGCTCGGCTTCACGCAGCTTCTGCTCGATCCGCTCGTCTCGTGCCAGCGGAAGCCCCGAGTCGCGACGCGACGGCGGCGCGCTCTGTGCCCGGTTCGCCGCGGAAGGCGGAGGCGTCAGCTCCGATTCGCTCGGAACGCGAGGGCGCGCTGCAGAATCCACGGAGCGGATTTCGGAGTGGTCACCGCTGGTCGGGATTTGGCTACGTCGGATTGGCGGCATCGCGTTACTCGAGGTGTCGTTTATCTACGAACGAAACGAATGCAGCTTTCATTCCTTACGCTGGCTCGAGCCGCTTCGTTTCGGAGATGAGACGAGCGAGACCGACGATTCTTGGGAAAACGCCGGAGCTTCGCGCCGCATTCGAGCATTCGAAAGGTGCGCGCGCCGTGGTCGCTGAAGGGGCTCGGTGCACAAGGTGCGACCTCGAAGCTGCGCGCTTGGAGTGCACACCGTGACACGCAAGTCAGTGCGGCGTGCTCTTCGCGCCGACCTCGGAAAGCGCCCACCGCGCGATGCTGGCGAAGAACACGCGCCCGAGCTCTGGTGCATCGAAAAACTCATACCCGGGGGTGATGGCCTGGCTCGCGCCGCCGAGGGGCGGATCGGCTTCGCCCATCAGGTCATTCCCGGTGAGCGGCTGCGGGTATTCGCCAGCGTTCGAAAAAAGGGATTTTCGCGCGCTACACGCTTCGAGTTGCTCGAACGCTCGCCCGAGCGCGTGACGCCTCCGTGCAGCTATGCGGGGCGCTGCGGCGGCTGTGATTGGCTGCACATCGAGTACACGGCACAGCTCCGACACAAGCTGGGGCTGCTCCGTGACGCCCTCTCGCGCGTCGGCAAGCTCGAGTCGTTTCCCGAGCCGTCCATCGAGCCGTCGCCGCGGGCGCTCGCGTATCGGAACCGGATCCGCGTGCACGTGGAGCGGGGTAAGGTGGGCTTTCGTGAGCTCGGGAGCCATGACGTCGTCGATGTCGTCAGCTGTGCGGTCGCCGCACCCGAGCTCGATCGCGCGCTGTCGAAGTTTCGTGCGGTGCTCGCTGCCGCACCGTCGCTGCCCGCGTCCTTCGAAGCGGAGCTGCGCGTGGCGCCATCCGACGACCGCCCTCTGGTGCGCTTGTCGATCGAGCCGGTTCACGACTTGCTCCTTCTGCTCGAGCGGGAGTTCGTCGTGGCGTTTCCGAACGCACCGGTCGAGTCGGTTCAGCGCTTTCCGTTCGCGTCCGGCTCCTTCCTCACGGTGCCGGCCGACGCGTTCGTGCAAGTGAACTGGGAGCTGAACCGCCTGCTCGTCGAGGGGCTCGTACAGGGGGCGGTGGCTCGGGGCTGCGCCCGCTTCCTCGACCTGTACGCGGGCGCGGGGAACTTCAGCTTGCCGCTGCTCGAGTCCGGCCTTTCCGGTGTGGCTGTCGAAGGGATCGGCTCTGCCGCCCGGGCCGCTGGCCGCTCCCTTTCAGAGTTGAGAGCCCAGGGCGAGGTCGTGAGCGGGGAAGTCGGCGCCTGCGTCCGGCGATTGATCGAGGAGCGACAGACCTTTGACCTGGTCGTCCTGGACCCACCCCGGAGCGGCGCCGCGGAGGTGGTGACGCTGCTCGGGCGCCTCGCCCCGCGGCACGTCGCGTACTGCTCCTGCGATCCCGTGACGCTGGCGCGCGATCTGCGGGAGCTCTGCGCGCAGGGCTTTTCGATCGAGCAGATCCGCGCCTTCGATCTGTTTCCCGGCACACACCACTTCGAAACGCTGGTGTGGCTCCGGGCCGAGCGTTAGGCCGCCTGCTCGGGGCGGTTCACGGCCACAAAAAGACAACGGCCTGGAGCGAGGGGGACACTCCAAGCCGCTGGGAAGATTAGGGAGGCGGCGACCGAGGCGGAGGGGGGGGCACCAAGGGCGCCGCCTGCACGGGGGAATAATGCACGGACAGTGCCAATCCCGACTCTCAATGTTTTCAGGTCGTTACGGCCCCTTGTCGTGGTCATTTCTTTCACTTTCGAAAATGCCCATTCGCAGACGCAACGAGCCCGGCTTTTTACGGGGTTTTTGCGTGTCCCGGCTCCAGGGCGGCCTTGAGCGGACGATTGAACGCCCACATCGCCAGGCCCGCGCCCATTCCCAGCACGGTGAGCAGCGAGAAGAACGCCTGATTCGACCAGCGCGTATAAAACACGCCGATCGCGCCGCTCAGGAAGTTCCCGAGGAAGCTCGAGGCGAGCCACATGCCCATCATCATCGACACGATCCGCGCCGGTGAGACCTTGGTCACGAGCGAGAGCCCGATCGGCGACAGATAGAGCTCGCCGACCGTGAGCAGCAGCGTGCAGACGACCAACCAGAGCAGGCTGCCCTTGTCACCGGCCAGCAGCTGCGCGCCCAGGATCATCACCAGGAACGAGCTGCCGAGCACGAAGCAACCGATCGCCATCTTGCTCACGCTGGTCGGCTCCGTGCCGCGCTTGGCCTGCCGCCGCCAGAACATGTCGAGCAGCGGCGCGAGCAAGATGATGAAGAGCGGATTGAGCGACTGGTACCAGGTCGAGGGCACCTGAAAGCCGAACAGGGTCGGCCAGATCGTGCGCTCGTCCGCCCAGGTTTGCATGGTGTTGCCCTGCTGCTCGTAGACCGCCCAGAACACGATGTTGAGCGCGCACAACACGACCAGCGCGAGCACGCGCTTCTTCTCTGCCGCGTCGAGCGGCGCGTGTTCTTCGCCGTGTGCCGCGCGCGTCTTGCTCAGGTTGTCCACCGCCAGATGCTTTTGCCCGAGCATGTAGACGATGAGCCCGAGCAGCATGCCGATGCCTGCCGCGGCGAAGCCGTAGTGCCATCCGTAAACCACGGCCAGCGTGCCGCACACCAGGTTGCAGATGAACGCGCCCAGGTTGATGCCCATGTAGAAGATCGTGAACGCGCCGTCGCGCCGCGGATCGCCGGGGGCGTACAGGTTGCCGACCTGGGTCGAGATGTTGGGCTTGAACGCGCCGTTTCCGAGGATCAGCAAGCCGAGCGCCAGAAAGAACGAATCCTCGCTGGCCATCGCGAAGTGCCCGAGCGCCATCAAGGTGCCACCGAGCAGCACCGTCTTCCTCTGGCCGAGCCAGCGGTCCGCGATGATGCCGCCGAAGAACGGCGTCGCGTAGACGAGCGCCGTGTACGTGCCGTACAGCAGCGACGCCTGTTCCTGCGGGTTCTCCGGGAGGAGCCCGCGGATCGTGCTCCAGAACATCACGCTGTTCGGATCGCCAGAGACCAGCTCGCACGGCGGAACTCGTTGCTTGCAGCCCTGCAGCGCTTCGCGCGCCGTGACGAACAGGTAGTTCGCCATGTAGAGCTTCAACAGCCCGCGCATGCCGTAGTAACTGAAGCGCTCCCACATCTCCGCGAAGAACAAGATCACGAGCCCCGGCGGGTGGCGGAATCGCTTCTCGAATGCGGTCATCGGCACCGGCCGCGCGAGCTCGGGATCGGAGGGAGACGAAGCGCTCATCTTGGCGACGTTACACCGGAGCTCGCCGGCGGAGCTACACGTCTCGCACCTTGTCCCACCCTCGCGCCGTCACGAATCCAACCAGTTTTTCCCTCGAAATGCGTCTAGAGCGACAATCGGTTAGGGAACTGCGGACAGGTGGCGGAAGACTCGGACTGAAAGAGTGAGCGCGTGGGGAGGGGCCCCGACGAATTCACTTCGGCGGGGAGGGGCGGCGCGTGCCGCCCCTGAGAACAGGGAAAACTTCGGAAACGGCTGCGCCGTCGAGTGCGGCGGCGTAAAGTTGCCGACCCGCTGATGAACACCGACGCCGACGACTTCCCGAACGCGCAGCCTGACGATCCGAAGACCGTGGTCATGGCGCTCGAGACCGGCAAGAACGAGTGGAATCGCGGCGATCTTCACGAGGCCGTGCGCTGGATCCGCCGCGCCGCCGACGCTGCCGAGGCCGCGGGCAACGACATGCGCGCGCTCAGCCTGGCGCGCATGGCTGCGGACTTGAAGAGCTCGCTCGAGCTGCCCGCGACCATCGTCCCCCCGCGGGACGAAGGCGCCGCGCTCGCCCCGTTCGACGACTTCAACGACAAGACCATCGTCGATTCTCCGGTCGCGCTGTTCGCGCAAAAGCCGCTGACCGAGGTCTCGGATCCCGACGACACGTTCGAGTCGGAGAGCGAGAGCAAGCCCCAGCGCGCCAGCAACGGCCGCGCTGCGGTCGAGCCGCGCCTGCGCAAACGCACCGCGCTGCGCGTGGCCGTGTCGGGCACGAGCGCAAGCGACGGCACGCTGCGCGTGAGAGTGCTCGACGAGAACGGCGACGCGGCGGGCGGCGAGGCCGAAGCGCTGCTCGTCGTCCTCGACCCCGACGCACAGCTGCCGCATTTGCCGGGACTCAGATAGAGGGCTGCCCACCCCCCACGTGCTCGGCTTCGCCTGCGCGCGTGGCCCCTCCCAAATGCGGGCCTGCGGCCCGCGTGGGAGGGGAGCGGGG
>JALYWZ010000397.1:0-4952 GCA_030852505.1 Myxococcota bacterium
CGACCCAGGTTCGACCGAGCGCCCCGGGCTCGCCACCGGCCATGCCGTATGGCGGCACGCGGCGGCGCCCCGCGAGGATCGACGCGGTCATCGGCTCGAGAAAGCGGATCCGGCGGACGGCGCCGTCGCCACCGCGGAACCGGCCGTTGCCTCCCGAGCCGCGACGGATCGAGTGGGCCTCGACCAGCACTGGAAAGCGGTGTTCGAGCACCTCGGGATCGGTGAGGCGCGAGTTGGTCATGTGGGTTTGGACCGACGCGGTGCCGTCGAAGCCGGGACCTGCGCCGGAACCGCCGGCGATGGTTTCGTAATACTGGCGGGTGGCGTCGCCGAACGTGAAGTTGTTCATCGTGCCTTGCGACGCGGCCATCACGCCCAGCGCGCCGTACAGCGCGTCGGTGATGGCCTGCGAGGTCTCGACGTTGCCCGCCACGGTTGCGGCCGGGTAGCGCGGCGCGAGCAGCGAGCCCTCGGGGATGCGCAGCGTGATCGGCGCGAAGCAGCCCGCGTTCATCGGGATCTCGTCGTCCACCAGCGTGCGGAAGACGTACAACACGGCAGCGTGCACGACCGCCGGTGGCGCGTTGAAGTTGTCGGGGAGCTCGGCGCTCGTGCCCCCGAAATCGACGTCGGCTTGCCGCGCCGCGCGGTCGATCGTCACGCGGACCCCGATCTTGGCGCCGCTATCGAGCTCGGTCTCGAAGCTGCCTTCGTGAAGCCCGGTGATCGCGCGGCGCACGCTCTCTTCCGCGTTATCGCGCACGAACTCCATGTACGACAGCAGACGCCCGCTGCCGAGCTTGCGGACGACGTCGAGCAGCTCGCTCCGGCCCTTCTCGCAAGCCGCGATCTGGGCGCGCAAATCCGCCAGGTTCTGCTCGGGATTTCTGGCGGGGTATCGGGCAGAAGCCAAGAGCGCGCGGAGCTCTTCGGAGCGCAGCCGGCCCGCCTCGACCAGCTTGAAATTGTCGATCAGCACGCCCTCTTCCCCGATGTTGCGCGAGCCGGGCGGCATCGAGCCCGGGGTGATGCCGCCGATGTCGGCGTGGTGACCGCGCGCCGCGACGAACAGCGGCGGGCCGTCCTCCAGGAACACGGGCATCACCACCGTGACGTCCGGGAGGTGCGTGCCGCCGTGGTAGGGATCGTTCAGGGCGTAGACGTCGCCGGGGCGCAAGTTGCCGGCGTTGCGGCGGATCACGGTGCGAATCGACTCGCTCATGCTGCCGAGGTGGACCGGCATGTGCGGCGCGTTCGCGACCAGGTTGCCCTCGGCGTCGAACAGCGCGCACGAGAAATCGAGACGCTCCTTGATGTTCACGGAGTAGGCGGTGTTCGCGAGCACCTGGCCCATTTGCTCCGCGATCGACATGAACAGGTTGTTGAACAGCTCGAGCTCCACCGGGTCTGCGCGGGTTCCGGCGGCGAACGCGCGCGCTTTCGGCCGAGTGCGCTCGAGTAACAACGTGCGATCGGCTAGCGCTCGAGCTTGCCAACCCGGCTCGAGCACGGTGGTGGCGTGTGGCTCGGCGAGGATGGCCGGCCCGGAGACGACTTGGCCTATCGCGAGCGCTCCGCGCTCGAACACTGGAGTGTCTTCCCAGCGCGACTCGAAGTAGGCGGGCACGGTCGCGCTGGGCGCGGCGTGCGCGGCGCTCGTCGGACCGCCTGGTAGCGCGGGCGTCGCGCCGCGGCCGATCGCTCGCACCGAGAGCGCTTCGATCACGAGCCCGCGATCCGGCATCGTGAACGCGAAGCGGCGCCGGTATTCGGTCTCGAATGCCGAGCGCATTTTTGGCTCGGTCGTGAACGGGACCGCGAGCGCCGTGTCCGTGCCGTCGTACTTCAGGTGAGCTTCGCAGACGAGCTCGATGCGCTCCGGCGGAACACCCTGTTCCGTCACCTCCGCAAGCGCCGAGCGTTCGAGCTCGCGCCGCGACTCGACAACGGCCGCGAGCGACTCGGGCGCCAGCGGTCGTTCGACGGCGAGCTGACGCTCTGCCACGATCTCGGCGAGGCCCATGCCGAGCGCGGACAGCACGCCGGCCAGGGGATGCAGCGTGACGCGCTCGATGCCGAGCTCGTCTGCCACGAGGCAGGCGTGCTGGCCGCCCGCGCCACCGAAGCAGCACAGCGTGTGGCCCGTGACGTCGTGGCCACGCTGCACGGAAATGAAGCGGATCGCGTTGGCCATGTTGGCGACGGCGATCGCGAGGAAGCCCTCGGCCGCGGCTTCCGGCGTCGTCGTCATTTCCTGCGCGAGCGTCGTAAAGCGCTCTCGAACGACTTCGAGATCGAGCGGCTGATCCGCAAGCGCGCCGAACACCCGCGGGAAGAACGCGGGTTGGATCTTGCCGAGCAGGACGTTGCAGTCCGTGACGGTCAGCGGGCCGCCGCGCCGGTAGCAAGCGGGCCCCGGGTCTGCTCCCGCCGAGTCGGGACCCACGCGGCAGCGCTGGCCGTCGAAGTGCAGGATCGAGCCGCCGCCCGCGGCAATGGTGTGGATCGCCAGCATCGGCGCGCACAGGCGCACGCCGGCTACCAGCGCGTCGAACACGCGCTCGCAATCCGCGACGCGCTTGCCCGCGAAATGCGAGACGTCGGTCGATGTGCCGCCCATGTCGAAGCCGATCACCCGTTCGTGACCGAGCGCGAGCGAGGTCTGCACCATGCCGACGATGCCGCCGGCCGGGCCGGACAAGATCGAGTCCTTGCCCTGAAATGTCGAAGCGCGTGTGAGCCCGCCGTTCGACTTCATGAAAAACAGCGGCACGCGCTCGCTGAGCCGGCTCTCCACCTGGTCGACATAGCGCCGCAGCACCGGCGACAGGTACGCATCGACCACGGTGGTGTCGCCGCGCGAGACGAGCTTCATCAGCGGGCTCACCTGGTGCGACACCGAAACCTGCGTAAAACCCGCCGCAACGGCCAGCGCGCGGGCACGCCGCTCGTGCTCGGGGAAGCGATAAGCGTGCACGAACACGATCGCGGCCGCGCGCAGCCCGGCTGCGTGGGCATCGCTGAGCGACCGCGCCAGCGCCGCTTCGTCGAGGGGCGTCAGGATCTCGCCCTGAGCGCTGACACGCTCGTCGGCTTCGAGCACTCGCGCGTAGACCAGCTCGGGCAGCACGATCTGCTTGGCGAACAGCTTGGGCCGGTTCTGATAGCCGATCCGCAGCTGATCGGCGAAGCCGCGCGTGATCACGAGCAGCGTGGGCTCGCCGCGGCGCTCGAGCAGCGCGTTGGTCGCGACCGTGGTGCCCATCTTGACGCCGCGGATCCGCTCGAGGGGCAACGGCTCACCCTCAGCGAGGCCGAGTAGGCGGCGGATGCCTTCGATGGCGGCGTCGGGATATTGCCCGGGCGCTTCGGAGAGCACCTTGGTTGCGGTCAGGGCTCCGGAGTCGTCCCGCGCGACCACGTCCGTGAAGGTACCGCCGCGGTCGATCCAGAATTCATAGCCGTTCGAGGGCTCCGTACCGGGTCGCATGTCCGAGCTCGGAGCAGATAGCAGAACGCGCGGGTGTCGTTGCGTCTGCTCCTGTGCAAGCGGACAGCGTGGCGGGTTTGTCGGGGATCGCCCGGGCGGATCTGGTTCACCTCGCCTACCCGATCCACTAGCGTCGCCGCATGAGCGCAGCGCTTCGCCCGAGTCGCCGGCACGTGTTGGTCCAGACGCTGAGTGCGGGGTTCGCGCTCGCGGTGCGCCCCGTCGCCGCGTCCACCGTGACCACCGACGACGCAGGGCTGGATGCGGGCCCCGTGGAGATCCCGGTGCCGCCCGGCAATCTGCCGGCGTACCGCGCGCTCCCCAAGAACCCGAAGGGCAAGCTGCCCGTGATCTTGGTGGTGCAAGAGATCTTCGGTCTGCACGAGCACATCCAGGACGTGTGCCGGAGGCTCGCCAAGCAAGGCTACTACGCGATCGCCACCGAGCTCTTCTACCGCCAGGGTGATGTGTCGGCGCTCAGCGAGATCAAGGCGATCCAGGCGATTGTCGCGAAGGTGCCGGACTCGCAGGTGCGCTCGGACCTCGACGCGACGCTCGAGCTCGTGAAGAAAGACTCCCGGGCCGACGCCGCCCGAGTCGGCATCACCGGCTTCTGTTGGGGTGGCCGCACCACCTGGCTCTACGCCGCGCACAACCCAGCCGTGAAGGCCGGGGTCGCCTGGTACGGCCGCCTCGACGGCGATCGCAACCAGCTCCGTCCCAAGTTTCCGATCGACCTGGTCGACGAGCTGAAAGCAGACGTGCTCGGGCTATACGGCGCGAAGGACCAGGGCATCCCCGTCGAGAGCGTCGACAAGATGAAGGCCGCTCTGGCGGCTTCCAAGAACCCGCACGCCAAAGCCTCGCGCTTCCAGGTCTACTCGGACGCGGGCCACGCCTTCAACTCCGACTATCGACCTAGCTATCACGAAGCTTCGGCCAAAGACGGGTGGAAGCGCATGCTCGGCTGGTTCAAGCAGCACGGGGTGTGAAGTCGCAGCGCGTCGTGGTGCGGGGATGCAACAAGAAGGTTGGAAGGGGGGAAGACCGGAAGGGGTTGGTTTTGTGGGTCATGCAGACCGCCGCCTCCCGCCAAGACCTTTCAGGCCAGGCAAGAGGCTCCAGCGTGGAGAAGCCCCAACAAAACCCCCCTCACACCGAACTTATTGTCCCCGTCCCTTCCTCCCCTTCCTAGCTTCCTACCAAAAATTCGTTGCTGGGCGCGCTGAGTCAGTACGCGTTGCGGTTGGCGCGGCCTAACAGCGTGAGGAGCACGATCTTCACGTCGAACCACAGGCTGTAGCGGCGGATGTATTCGAGGTCGTGGGCGACGCGCTGGATCATCTTGTCGAGCGTGTCGGTTTCGCCGCGCCAGCCGTTGACCTGGGCCCAGCCGGTGATGCCGGGCTTCACTTTGTGGCGCAGCATGTACTCGAGGATCTGCGTGCGGTAGTGCTGGTTG
>JALYWZ010000397.1:4962-5391 GCA_030852505.1 Myxococcota bacterium
GCGTGCGGCCGCGGGCCGACCACCGACATGTCGCCGATCAGCACGTTCAGGAACTGCGGCAGCTCGTCGAGCGACGTCTTGCGTAGGAACTTGCCGAAGCGCGTGACGCGGTCGTCGTCCTTCGTGACTTGACGCACGATCGGGCCGTCTTCGGTGACGCGCATCGTGCGGTACTTGAACACCTGGATCTCGCGGCCGCCGCGGCCGTAGCGCCGCTGGCGGAAGAAGACCGGCCCGGGCGAGCTCAGCTTGACCCCGGCCGCGAGCGCCGCGAACGCCGGCAGTCCGCAGGCCAGGACCAGTGCCGAAAACAGCACGTCGAACGCGCGCTTGCCGAGGCCGTCGATGCCGTCGGCCGCGTGCACGCAAAGATCGGCGACGTCTTCGCGAGACAGCGACAACGACAAGACCAACGCCACCAGGTAACGC
>JALYWZ010000398.1 GCA_030852505.1 Myxococcota bacterium
TGGCGGCGCTGCGCCGGCCGGCACGTTCCAACAAGTCGCAGCGCTACTCGGCAAGAGCTGCGCCACCATGTCGAGCTGTCACGGCACGGGCTCGGCGCAAACCGCGTTCACGGGCAGCAAACTGTACGACACGCTCATGTCCAAGCGCGGCATCCCCTATTGCGACGACGCCCCGCTCGTCGTTCCGAACGAGCCCACGCAGAGCGCGCTCTACAAGGTGATCGGCGGGCACTGCGGTACCTTCGTGATGCCGCCGTTCACCGCTTGCAAGACCATGTATTGCCCCACCGAGGAAGACTGGAACATGATCGGCGGCTGGATCGCCAGGGGTGCCCCGAATGACTGAGCCGCGAAGTCGAGCCGCGCTGTTCGCCACCTACCTTTTGGCGGCGCTCGTCGGATACTTTGCTGGCGCCCAGGGCGCGTTCGGTGCTTCGAAGACCAGGAGCGCAGAAGCGACGCCGCGCGCGCGCGTCGGGTTCGCGCTGCGCGAGTCGGCGCCCAAAGCAAGCCCCGAGGGCTGGGAGAGGCTGCGCCGCGACGTTGCCCTGGTCCACGACTCGCTACCCGAGAGCGACCGGGCGGTCTTCGAGCTCGTCTCGGCGCTGCGCGGTCTCGAGAACGGCGGCACCACGGACTGGGACAAGGCCCAGCGCATTTGCGCAGGGCTCGCCTGGCCGAAGTGCGACCGGGGCGCGCTCGAAGAGCTCAAGAAGCGGAGCCGGCCGTGAACGCGAAGCTCGCCACGCTCGCGCGCTGGGTCGCCGGACCGCTCGTGCTTTTTTCGCTGTCCGGCCTGGTCGGCAAGGCGCGAGCGCGCAGTGATCGCGGCGAGTTCTTCGACGCGGTCGCGGCGCTCCCACCCGCCGAGCGAGAGGCGCTCGAGGCCGTGCCGGCGCTGGCGATCGCCAACGCTTCCTGGTCCTTCGGCAGCGAGGAGTCGGTGAAAAAGATGCTGCGCTCGGAGCTCGATCGGATCGGCGAATCCGATCCGGCCCGGCGCGCGCGCGTGCTGATCCGCTTCGGCATCTTCGACTCGAACCCGGACGGGCAAGCCGCGGTGTTTTCCCAGGCCTGTGCCGACGATCCCACGACCTGCGACGAAGGCTTGCGCCCGATCGCCGAGCGTGAGGTCAAGGCCCGCGCCGTCCCGCCCGGCAACCAGCTGCCCATGTTCCTCGGAGGGCACCCGGCTCCGTGAGTCGCCGCTCGGGAAAGAAGCGAGCGCCGCGCACCCGGCGCGACGACCGCGGTCGCCTCCACCTCGAGCTCCATCGCGATCCAGAGAGCGGCGCCGAATACGTCGAGCTCACGCAGCCGGTGTTCGCCGAGGACTGGCAAAACCAGATCCTGACGGGGGCCGCCAATACCGCACACCAGCAGATCTCGGGAGAAGCCACGCTTGCCCGGGTGGTCGAGCTCGCGCGGAGCGCGATGAATGCGACCTCGCGCCTCGCCGAAGGGTTGCTCGCTCGCGCGCCCGAAGGCTCGGTCGCGTGCCGCGCCGGCTGCGATCACTGCTGCTACCAGGTGGTGGGCGTCACTCCGCCCGAAGCGCTCGCGATCTTCGAGCACCTCGAACGCACCCGCAGCGAGCAGGAGCTCACGGAGCTCGCCCGTCACGTCGCCGAGCTCTACGAAAACGGCCGCGGTAAGAGCTCGGCCGAGCGCTTCTCACCGGATCACCCCTGCGCCTTCCTCGACGTCGCCTCCGGGCGCTGCACCATCTACGAGGCGCGCCCGCTTTCATGCCGCGGGATGAACTCGCTCGACGCCGGCGAGTGCGCGACACGCTTGCGCGAGCCCGCGGCGCGAGCGCGGTTCCTCGAGAGCGGTCTCGGGAGCCGCTCGTTCCTCGAGCCGATCCGCGCGTTTCACGCGATCAGCGCGGGTTTGCAGCTCGCACTGTCGGAGCTCTACCGCCTCGACATGCATCCACTCGAGCTCACGGCCGCGATGCACGCGCTCTTCGCGGGGGCAGAACCGGCGCGCTCCGAGTGGCTCTCGGGGCGGCGAGCGTTCGAGGCCACGTACAGCGGCGAGCTCGAGGCCGATCCAGCCATGCGCACGGTGAGCGGCGTGCTGGATCGGCCGTCCAAGTAACCCTCGAAAAAGCCCGAGACGCTCAACCTGCCGCGGTGAGCTTCGCGACTTCACCTGGGTTGGTGATGCCGCCGCTCGTGCCGGTGCCGTCGAACGCCCCGAACTTCGAGACCTTGTTGCCGCTCTCGTCCGTGCAACCCACGGCGTTCATCAAGGTGCAGTAAAGCTTGTTGATCGGGACGTTCCCGCCCTGCGAGCCGGTGTTGCCGATGTTGCCGCCGTCCTTGCAGGAGCCTTCGCTGTTGCCGAAGCCCGGCGCCTTGGAATCGACGTTCACGACCGCACCCTGCTTCAAGTAGCCACCGGCGCTACCGGCGATCACGATCGGCAGGTTGTTGAGGTTGTGGGCCGCGCCATCCGACAGCTCCGGCAGCCACATGGTGGCGGTGTTGTCGAGCAGCTTGCCGCCGCCCTCGCCGATGCTGTCCAGCAGCGACACGAGCTTCACGTACTTGCTCGCGTACCACTTGTCGATCTGCAGGATCATGTCGAGGACGCCTGCCACCTTGCAGGCGCCGCCGACGCTGAAGTCGCCGGTGCGATGCGAAATCCCGTGGTGATCGTGGGTGTGGTTGATGCCGTCCCAGTTGAACACGACGTAGCCGGGGTACAGCATCATGATCATGCGATTGGTGTCGCAGATCAGGCTCAGGGCGATCAGGTTCAGCATCATGTCGCCGCCGAGCGTGAACGACGTGGCGAGGTTCTTGTCGCCCTCGGCGCTGGCGCCGCCCGCGAAGGCGCCGGCCGTGACCTTGCCCGTGGGGCTCGCGGCCTGAACCAGCATCTCGGTGACGTTGAAGGGCGCCGCCTCTGCCGTACCGCTGGTGCACGCCGCCGGAGTCACGGTCATTCCGCCGCCGTTGTTCACGACGCCGACCTCGGTGGTGCGCAGCAAGTCGAGCCAGTCCTGCACACGATCCTTGTCGACCTGGCTCATGTTGAGCTTCTGGTAGCGACCGAGATCGGCCTTCACCAGATCGATCACGCTCTGGCCGCGAGCCACGCGCCAATCGGCCTCGGTGGGCGCGGGCGGCTGGCCCGGGTCGCCGCCGACGGGCGTCGTGGGAGGCGTGGTAGCCCCGCCGCCGGCCTTGAACACACCGGTGAGCTGCGTGTACACCGTGAGCGGGTTCACGTTCGCGGGGAACGGCGTGGTCGGAGCGGAGAAGGAGAGGATCTCCTTGATGCTGGTGCTGGCCGCGCCGACCGAGAGCACGAGCGGATCGTTCTTGTTCGGGTTGATCTGCTTGGCGATCACGTGGTCGAGCGAGACCGCGGTGGCGTAGCGAGACTTCGCCTGGTCGATCGTCGCGCAGGTGAGCTTCGAGCCCATCGCTTGGTCGTGAGGGTCGATGCTCTGGCCGACGGCATAGCCGTTCAGGGAGCGAAAACCGCGCGGCACGAGCAGCTTGCTCACGAACGGCGTCAGCCCTTCGAGCGTGGTGCCCGCGAGCGCGTCCGCGGTCAGCGCTCCGTCTTCTACCTTGGGGAACCAGCGGTTCGTGAGGCAGCCGTTGTGCGTGTAGAAGATCACGAGCCGCTTGGGCGGCGCGGCCGCGGCCTGCGCTTTGGCTTGCTGCTCGGCGAGCGAGCTCAGGAACGGCGTCGCCAGGGCAACGCCACCAACACCTTTGAGGAAGATACGGCGCTTCATTGGCTTACCCCGAGATGAGGGCCCGAACGCGGAACGACGGGGCCAGGGTCAAATCTTTGATGAGGTTCAAGACCGGGTAGGTCTGGCTGTTCATCTTGTACGTGAGCTGCTCGACGGTGCAGGCGTCGGCCGGGTCGTTGGCGCGGTTGAAGGCGAACGAGACCCACTTGGACGCGTAGCCCTTCTGAGCGGAGGGTGACGCAGCGATCCGCGCCATCAGCTCGGCGGGGGTCGTGATGTGCACGGCCTGTCCGTCGATCACCGCGTCGACCACCGTGTCGATCGGCGCTCCGGACACCCGCTCCTTGGTCTGCCAGGCACCGGCGGCGTCGTACGCCTCCATCACGAAGCCGGGCGGATTGATGAAGTTGTGGTGGCAGCCGGCGCACACGCCGCCGGCCGTCTGAGCGTCCACCGCCTTGCGGTTGGTGTCGTACTCGGCACCGCTCGGCAGCTCGGTCATTTCGGCGCCCGGCGGGGGAGCACCGATCTCGAGCGCGATCACCTGCTTGGTGATGAACGCGCCACGCAGGATCGGCGAGGTGCGCGTGTAGCTCGAGTACGCGTTCAAGAACCCGAGCCGGGTCAGGAAGCCGGGCCGCTGCGCCGGATCGAGCTCGACCTTCGTGAGCTCGGCTCCGAAGTCCGCTGCGTTCAAGCCGTAGAGCGGCGCGGTGGAGGCGTTGACGAACGCAACCGGGCTCGTGAGCAGAGACTGGAAGGCCCCGCCTTGGGCGTACACGATCTCGTCGAAGAACTTCTCCGTCTCCGCCATGAACACCGGCAAGAGCCCCTTGTTGAAGGCGGGGAAGATCGTGGTGTCACGATTCGCGGTGTCCCAGCGCGTGTTCGTGCCCATCAACAGGTAGTTCCTGTGGAAGGAGGCGATCATGTCGCGCGCCTTGGGATCCTTCAGCATGCGATCGGCCTGAGCCACGACTTGCTCGGGGGTCGCGAGCTGTCCGCTGTCCGCGGCCTGGTCGAGCGCCGCGTCGGGGGTCGAGCCCCACAGCATGTAAGAGAGGCGGGACGCAATTTCGGGCCCCGACAGCGTGTAGTGACCGCCGCCGTCGGCCGTCTCCGTGACCTCCGAGCGCTGGAGGAAGGACGGAGAGACCAGGAACGCATACAGCAGCGCTTCCGCGAGCTCCTCGGGAGCACCCGTCGGGGTGATGGCCTTGCCCTTCGCGACGAAGGCGTCGAAGCCAGCCACCTCTTCTTGCGAGAGCGGGCGGCGGAAGGCGCGGCGACCGAACGACACGATCGTGTCGTGCAGACAGGTGTTGTCGGCCGCCGGCGTGCAGCTCATGAACTTGGCCTTCGAGGCCGGGTCCTTCATCACCTGCGCGGCGATCTTCTCGGCAACCGACTGGTAGGCGCTCCAGCCGAGGTCGGAGAGGCCTCCCTCTTGATCGGTGGCGAGCAGCACCGAAGGCTCGACGTTGCCGGAGGCGGAGAGCACGTTCACTCCGAGCAGGTCGCGCACCGTGCGGTCGTACTGCACGTTGGACAGGCGCGGGATCTGCGAGGTGCCGGGGATGCCAGCGGAGCAGGTCGGGGCCGGCACCGTCGGGGTGCCGGGAGGAGCCGGGGGCGGCGGAGTCGCTGGACCCGCCGTGCCGCCAGGGCC
>JALYWZ010000399.1 GCA_030852505.1 Myxococcota bacterium
GACTCGAGGCGCTCGACCGCCCGCGCCCGCAGCGCGACCGCAGTCCAGACCAACACGACCAACACCGTAACGGCAGAGACCCGCAGCAGCGAGATCGAGCGCGCCTTGAGCCGCGCGCCCGGCGCCGCTCGCCTGCCCTGCACGCTGGCTTGAACCCGGGCCCTGAGCTCGGGCGACATCTTCGAAGTGACGAGAAAGGTCGGCATCTCAGGACCGGGCGCTCGGGGCGGCTTGCCAGCGCTGGACGTTGCGCTCGATCAGCGCGAGCAGCTGATCGCCCGTCACGCCGAGGCGCTCGGCGGCGTGACCCGCGAGCGAGGTGCGCGCCACGCCCGGTGTGAATTGGTAGGTCGGCTGGCGATCGGCCCCGAGCTCGACTTGCAAGAAGCCGAGGTCGCGCAGCTTCTTCTCGCGCTCGAGCCGCGCCGCAAAAGCCAGGAAATGCGTGGTGATGAAGGCTTGCGGCCGGAGCCGCGTCAACATCGCCACCACCAGCTCGAAGATCTCTTCGCCCTCCGACGGGTTCGTCCCCGAGCACAGCTCGTCGAGCAACACCATCGCGCCCGGCGGCAGGCGCTCGAACAAGCTGCGGATCCGCATCAGCTCCATCCCGAGCCGGCCCTCGCCCTGATCGGCCCGCACCTCTTCGATCAGCGAGACCACGAGGCCCGCCGTGAGCGCGATCGAGCCGGAGCGCGCCGGAACGAACGAGCCCGCTTGCGCGAGCACCTGGGCGAGGCCCAGCGACTGGAGCAAGCGCGTCTTGCCGCCCGAATTCGGCCCCGTGACGAGCACCGTGGTCGCGAAGCGCTCGGACACGAGATCACACGGCACTGGCGTGACGCCGCTCATCAAGAGCAGCGGGTTGAACAAGCCGAGCAAGCGCCGCGGCTCGTCCGGCCCCACGAGCTCCGGCAGGCACACCGCGAGCCCGGCTGCTGCGGCTCGATCGCGAAAGCCGAGCGAGCCCAGGTAAAATTCGAGATCGCCGACCAGCTGCACCAGCACGGTCGCCTCGGCGTCGATGCCCGAGAACACCGCGTCGACCAGCCGCGCCATCACCTCGGCGTCGCCGAACCGGAAGCCGCGCACGAACAGCTCGAGCTTGCCGAGCCAGCGCTTCCACACCGGGCTCACGAAGGGGTTTCCCGAGTTCTCGCGCACGCCCGCGATCTCGAAGCCGCGGATCCGGCCGTCGGCGCCGACCGCGAGGTTCACGCTCAGCGTGGCCAGGTTCGCGTCGTAGTGGAGCAGATCTGCCAGCGCTCGATACGGCTCACCCGCCTGAACCTCGCGACCGAACTCCGCGAGCCGCGACAGACCGGAGCGCGCACCGACAAAGCCCGAGGCCATCCGGTCGAACACCTCGCGCAGTCCAATCAGGATGTCGAGCTGCCGTCGTACCGGATCCCAGTTGCGCCCGCCGCTCGCGTTCTCGAGCAACCCGCGAACCCGACCGACACTCACGTACAGCTGTTCGAGCTCGCGGCGGAGCTCCGGCGACCGCGTCAGCTCGTCGAGGATCGCGCGCCGGAAGCTCACCACGTTGGGATCGGCCGGCGGCTGACCCAGCAGGCGCACCAGGTGGGCCGTATTCAGCGTCGCCTCTCGGCCGCCGATCCGGATCTGGAAGCAGTCGCCCACGAAGCGCTGGAGAAAGAGGTCGTTCGCGAAGCCGGCCGGCTCCCAGCTCGAGCTCGCGAGCGTGGCGCGCCCGAGCTCCTCGCTGAATAGCCCACCCGAGACCCCCCCTGCAAAGGCCAGGTTGATGGCGAGCTTGGTCCGCTCGAGATCGATCCGTCGCACGGGCTCTGGATGCAGGAGGTCCAAAACCCGAGGCTCTTGGTTCACCACGACCACCGGACAGCCGCGGCGGACGAAAGTTCCCGAAACTTTGTCTGGGGCACTCCCCCCAGCGATTCACGCGTCGAGGCTGCTCACCGAGGTCAGACCGCGCAAGAAGCCGCGCTGGAGCAAAAAGAACAGGATCACGATCGGCAGCGTGGTGAGCACGGACGCGGCCATCAGATAATGCCACTCGGTGCCGCCGAGCTGTCCCTCGTACGCTTGCAGGCCGAGCGCCAGCGTGAAGCTCTTCTGCTCCGTGAGATACAGCAGCGGCCCGAGCAGCTCGTTCCACGAGTAGACGAACTGGAAGAACGCCACCACCGACAGCGCGCTCTTCGCGAGCGGCACGTAGATGCGCCGGAAAATCTGGAGCTCCGAGGCGCCGTCGAGCATCATGGCTTCGGCGATCGACGACGGGACGCGCTGGAAGAACTGTCGCAACAAGAAGATGTTGAACGCGCCGCCGAAGAAGTTCGGCACCCACAGCGGCAGCGTGGTCCCCGTCCAACCGAGGTTCCGGAACAAGCCGTACAGCGGCACCATCAACACCGGATACGGCACCATCATCGTGGTCAGCGTCAGCGCGAACAGCAGATTTTTTCCGGGCCACTCCAGGCGCGTGAAGCTGTAGGCGACGAGCGCGCTCGACAGCGTCATCCCGAACGCGGACAGCACCGAGATCAGCAAGGTGTTCTTGGCGTAGGTCCAGAACGGGATGTAGCGCACGGTCTCGACGTAGTTCGAGAGCGCGAGCTCTTCGGGGATCCAGTGCGGCGGCGCGCGCATCGTCTCCGAGAGCGGCTTGAGCGACGTGGACAGCATCCACAGCATCGGGAACACGAACACCAGACAGGTGACGATCAGCGTCAGGTGCACGAGGCTCCGCGACCAGGGGCGGGCGCGAAAAGTGCTCGAAAAGGCAGAGCCTGCGGCGCTCATCAGATCCCCGTGTAATGCACGCGGCTCCGCGATGCGCGGGTCAGGAGCAGGGTCAAGATCAGGATGATCAGGAACATCACCCAGGCCATCGCCGAGGCGTAGCCCATGCGCAGGAACTTGAAGGCGTTCTCGTAGAGCCGCATCGAGTACGTCAAGGTCGCGCGCGCCGGCCCACCGTGCGTCATCACGAACGGCTGGCTGAAGACCTGCAGCGCGCCGATCAGGCCGATCACCAGGTTGAAGTACAGCACGGGCGACACGAGCGGCAGCGTCACGTGCCGGACGCGCTGCCACAGATTCGCGCCGTCGATGTCGGCGGCTTCGTACATGGCCGGTGGCACGTCTTGCATGGCTGCAAGCAACACCACCACCGTGTGACCCACGCTCCACACGCTCATCAACGCCAGCGACGGCAGCGCCGTGCGCGGATCGGCGAGCCACGGGATCGGGCCGACTTTTCCGAAGCTCACGACGCCGAGCCAGTGGTTCAAGATCCCGTACTCCGCGTTGAAGATCCAGAGCCAGGCCATGGCGCTCGCCACCACGGGCGTGAGCGACGGCAGGAACACGAGCGTGCGGTAAATCCCGCCGAATCGCACGCGCGCGTCGAGCAACAGCGCGACCGCAAACGAGACCAAGAGCCCGCCCGGCAGCGCGATAGCCGCGTAGAGCAGCGTGTTGCCGAGCGCGCGCCAGAACACCGCGTCCTCGAACAGCTCGGCGTAGTTGGCGAGCCCGACCCAGCGCGGCACCGACAGCACCGAGTAGTCGCAGAAGCTGTACACGAGCGACGACAGGATCGGGTACAGCGTGAACACCGTGAGCCCGATCGCCCACGGCGAGAAGAAGCCGAGCCCACGCGCGAGCGACGCGTTCTGCCGCGCCGAGGGCCCGATCCGGCGCTTCTTGACGACGCCAACAGCGAAGCCCACGACCACCGCGGCGAGCAGCGCCACCGGGGCGTACGCCAAGGCTCGAGACGGCGTGGCGCGGCTGCGGTTCTCTTCGCGCGTGAACGAGCGCTGGACGCGCGCTTGCGCCTCCGAGAGCGCGACCTCGGGTGTCGCCTCGAGCAGCCACACGCGCTGGAACAGGCTGCGCGTCTCCTCGCGGTACTCCTTCCAGACGCTGATTTTCGGCTGCGCGCGCGCTCCGGGGCTCGCGGCCAGCCCCTGAAACATGCGGATGAACGGGTGGCGGTGGCGCTCGAAAAAGTCGTCGCTCACCTCGCGCAGCGGAGAAATCTTGCGCTGCCCGAGCGCGAGCTTCTCGGTCGCCGCCTGGCTGGACAGGTAGCGGATGAACTCGAACGCCTCGCGCGGATGCCGCGAGCCGCGCGGGATCACCAGCATGTCCGTGTCGCAGTAGGTGATCTTGGGCTGGTCCTTGCGCTCACTCGGAAACGGCGCCGCTCCCCACTCCATGCCGGGAGCGAAGCGCTCGATGTAGTTGGCGAGCCAGATCCCCTGCAGCGCCATCGCGAGCCGGCCCGACATGAACGGATCGGAGCTCGACGCGAAGTTGCCGAAGCTCGCCTCGAGGATCCGCAACGTGTCCGCTCCGTAGCGCTGGGCGTGGCCCTGGATCCAGCGATACGCCCGACGATTCTCCGGCGAGTCGAGCGTGATGCGCTCGTGGCCGTCCCACAGCTCGCCGCCGAAGTAGAAGCCCCACACGAACGGAAACCAGGGCGGCTCTGACGGCAAGAAGCCGATCTGCTGGATTTTCCCGGCTTCGACGCGGGTCAGCTTCTCTGCGTAGGCGTCGAGCTCGGCGATGGTCTCGGGAGGGCGCTCCGGGTCGAGGCCGGCCTCGCGAAACAGCCGCTTGTTCCAGTGGAGCCCGGTCACCACCGGCACCGACGGCACGCCGTAGAGCGTCCCGCGGTACACGCCCATGTCCCAGTACACCGGCAGGTAGCGGCTGGCCTCGACGCGCGTGCCGCGGGCGAGCTCGTCGAGCGGCATCAGCGCTTCGCGGTCGGCGTAGTCCACCACGTCGTTGGCCCACACCCCGGCGAGGTCGGGCGGGTTGCCGCCGGCCGTCGCCATCAACGTCTTCTGATTCACCCCCGAGAGTGCGCTGTGAACGACGAAGATCTTCGACTGCGAGCGGTTGAAGTCGTCGACCACCGCTTGCATCGCGTCGCGCTCGGTGTCGGTCCACTTTTCCCAGTACTGGACCACCACGCGACCCGGAGGGATGTCCGCGGCGCGCCCAGCCGGCGCCGCAAGCCACAGAGCGACGCCCAGCAACAGGCCGATCAGGCGGGCAAACACACCGGGAACGGAGCATGAAACCCGCCGCCCGGGCCAGTTTGAGGGTCCGAACCCCAAAAAACCGCGCGGCAGGTTGCGCTGGCGCCGAGCCGAGTCCAATGGGAACCACGGATGAACGCCTCGGACGCTCTGGCCTGGATGCTCGGCCTCGGTTCGGCGATCAGCTTCGCGCGGTGGGTGCCCAAGTTCCGGATCGCCAAGGGCTGGGTGTTCGTGCACCTCGCAATCTTGCTGCTGGTCGCGGGCGGGGCATGGACCGGGAAGCCCGGCATCATCTACACGGCGGCGGCGGGCTGGTTGGTCTTCGTCTGGGGTCCGGGGT
>JALYWZ010000057.1 GCA_030852505.1 Myxococcota bacterium
GAGCTCGGTGCCGTTCAGCGCGATCGTGCCGCGGGCCACCTGCACCCAGGCGTGGCGCCCCGGGGCGAGCGAGTGTCGAACGGTCTGCCCCGCGTTCAGGATGCCGGTGTAAAGCGCTGCGTCCGTGTGGATGGTGAGGCTGCCGTCACGGCCGTCGGGCGAAGCCACCAGTCGCAGTCGGTCGCTGACCGGCTCGCGCGGGAAGGCCTTTTGCTCGTAGCTCGGCGCGATGCCGCGCTCCGTGGGCAACAGCCAGATTTGCAGGAAGTGCACCGGGTCTTGCTGCGAGGCGTTGAATTCACTGTGGCGGACGCCGGAACCAGCGCTCATGCGCTGCACGTCTCCCGGGCGGATCACCGAGCCCGTGCCGATCGAATCCTTGTGCTCGAGCCCGCCCTCGAGCACGTAAGAGACGATCTCCATGTCGCGATGCGGATGAGTCCCGAAGCCGCGACCGGGTTCGACGCGGTCTTCGTTGATCACGCGTAGGGCTCGGAAGCCCATGTGGTTCGGGTCGTAGTAATCGGCGAACGAGAACGAATGACGGCTATCGAGCCAACCGTGATCGGCGTGCCCACGTGCTTCGGACGGACGAACCTGAATCATGAAGACCTCGCGGTACGCTGATTTAATGCCGCTACCTGGAACCGCAAGCCTCGCCGCCCGAGCAGGCTGCAAACGCATTGCGGGAGGGGTGTGCTCGGCATACGGTTCCCGCGCGGCTCGAGCCCCGATGACACTTCACGAGATCGTATTGATTGCGCACTCTTATCTGCGCTGGCTGGTGCTTTCGGCGCTGTGTTTCGCGTGCCTGCGCCACACTCGGCGCTGGCTGTCGGGAGCCGGCTGGGACGGGGTCGACGAGCGCGCTCAGGTCGTCACGCTCGGGACGCTCGATCTGCAGTTCTTGGTCGGCCTGATCCTGTACGTGCTCCTGAGCCCGTTCCCGAGGATGTTCCTTTCGGACCCGGCGGCAGGCATGAAGAGCGCGCAGGTGCGGTTCTTCGGCATGGAGCACGCGCTCGGGATGCTGATCGCCGTAGGTCTCGCTCACGTCGGGCGCAAGCGCGCTGAGCGACGCGAAGAGCCGCGGCAGAAGCACCGCACCACGGCGATTTTCGCGTGGTGCTCGTTGGCCTGCATGCTGGCATCGATACCTTGGCCGGGGCGCTCGAGCGCGCGGCCGTTGCTGCGCGGGCTCGGGGCAGGGGCTCCCGTAGCTTCGTCGGCCCCGAGCGCCTCCATCGTTTCGGCGTGCCCCGACGTGTACCGGACGCGCTGCGCGTCGTGTCACGGTGTCTCCGGGCGGGGCGACGGACCGCTCGCAGCGAGCCTGAACCCGCCGCCCCGTGATTTTTCCAAATCTACGTTCGGGCGCTATCGCAGCGACGAGGCGCTACGCCAGGTGATCGTCGGCGGCGGCAGCGCGCTCGGGCTCAGTCCGTTGATGCCGGCCCATCCGGATCTGTCCGACGCACAGCTCGGCGAGCTCGTGCGCTGCCTGCGCAGCTTCGGATCGCGCGAGTGATGCCGAAGCCCGCACCGAAAAGCCAGGCCGAGCTCACGTTCCGAGGCAACCGCGGGCTCGGCAGACACGGCTGGCTGCGGCTCACGCCGGCGTACTCGGTGCAGATGGTCGAGCAGATCCTGGATAGCGGCGTCGTGCCCCAAGGACCGGTGCTGGATCCGTTTTGCGGCAGCGGTACCACGGCCCTCGTTTGCGCCGAGCGTGGCATCTCCGCCGATACCACGGACATCAACCCGTTCTTGCTGTGGCTCGCTGCCGCCAAAGCGCGGGATTACTCGGCCGCGGAGCAATCTTGGTTCGTCCGGAGCGCGAAGCGCGTCGAGCGCGCGCTGTCGCACACCTCGAGCTCCACCGCGTGGGTGCCTCCGCTCTACAAGATCGAGAAATGGTGGTCGGAGGCCACGCTCGCCGGGCTATCCCGGGGCTTCGCCGCCGTCGAACGGCTCGAGCGGGAGGGCCCCGGCAGCGCCGTCGATCTGCTGAAGGTCGCGTTCTGCCGGACGCTGATCGCACGCGCGCACGTGAGCTTCGGGCATCAGTCGATGTCCTTCCGCCGCGCGCGCACAGAGCTCGACGAGGCCTCGGCATTGAAGGCCGCCTGGCGGGAAGCCGTGATGGTTGTCGCCGAGGGCGCGGAGCGACCCGTGATCGCAGCGCCGCGCGCGCTGGAGTGCGACGCTCGCGAGCTCGAGCAGCGGCTGTCTCCGGGCACGTATCGCGCCGTGATCACCTCACCGCCGTATCCGAATCGGATGAGCTACGTGCGCGAGCTCCGGCCGTACATGTATTGGTTACGCTACCTGGACAGCGGCAAAGGCGCGGGCGAGCTCGACTGGCAAGCGATCGGCGGCACCTGGGGGACGGCGACGAGCAACCTGACGAAATGGCAACCCGACGCGAGCGCGCGCGTGCCGTTCCCGGGCTTCGAGCGCCGGATCTTGCCGGCGATCCGCCGGCAGAGCCCGCTGCTCGCGAGCTACGTGCACAAGTACTTCGAAGACACGCTGCGGCACTGCGAGTCGGTGCAACGGCTGCTCGTTCCCGGCGCGACCGTGCACTACATCGTCGGCAACTCGAAGTTCTACGAGGTGCTGCTGCCCGTCGAGCGCATCTTCGCCGCGATGTTTGCCGCGACCGGCTTCCGGAACGCGCGCGTGCGGGTGATTCGCAAGCGCAGCTCGAAGAAAGAGCTGTTCGAGTTCGTGGTCTCGGCGGAGAAGGCCTGAGCCCGAACCACCGAAGGCCGGCTGCCAAGAGCCGGCCTTCGGTGGTTCTCGAGGCGCGGAGCGCGTCTTACTGAGCGACGATCGTGCAGGCCGCCGTGCACACGCTGCCCGGCGTCCCGTTGTTGACGCCGTCGTCGCAACCCTCGCGGAACTCGGTGCTGATGATGCCGTCGCCGCAGAAGAGCGGGGTCTGGCAGGCCGAGGTGCAACCGTCGCGGCTGCCGTAAACGGCGCCGTTCATGCGGCCGAGGTCGCACTGCTCTCCGCCCGACGCATCGGTCATGCCGTCGCCGCAGAACGGGCCGAACTTGCACTCCGAGGTGCAGCCGCCGTAGACGCCGTCCATGTTCGCCTCTCCGTCATCGCACTCTTCGGTGGCGGTGGTGGTGCCGTCGCCGCAGCGCGGGCTGCACACCGAGCGCTGCGTGGCGAAGCCGGAGAGCGTGAGCTGGTAGTTCGACTCGCGCGGGTGGCGGTCGGCGTGGAACACGGCAATCTCGTAGATCTTGCCCATCTCGAGGCCGAAGGTCTCGTTGATCGCGACCATGCCCTGCAGCCGCTCGTGCGGAGCGCCGAGATCGAGCGCCATCCTGCCGTTCACGTACACCCAGACGTCGTCGTCGCCGTAGAAGGCGAGGGTGGCCGGGCCGCTGTAACGGAACAGGTAGCGGGCCTCGGTCGTGAAGTAGAAGTTGCGCGGCACGCCACGGACGGCCGTGCCGGTTCCGTCCGAGCGCGGCACCGGGCCGCCGGTTCCGGCGGTCGGGCAGTTGTCGTAGGACGCGAGCGGATCCCACTGGGAGATGATCGGGTTGCCGGCGCCGGCCGTACACGACGTGGTGGACAGCCCCGTCGCCCAGTAGGGCCACAGGTTGCACAGCTTGCTCCCTGCTGCGGCCTCGAGCGGGAAGAACCCGCTCTGGAGCGGCGTCGCGGTGCCGAGGCAGTTATCGTGCAAGTCTTCGTACACGGTGCGCGCGGGTGCACCGGCCGCCGCGCCCGGGATGCTGCTGCTGAACTGGAACTGTGTGCCGATGTTGGCGAGCTCGAGGGTGCCCTTCACCTCGGTGCTCATCGTCGAGGCCGTGTACCACTGCGCGAAGCTCTCCGCGCTCTGCACGACCTTGACCATCGAATCGATACGAGTGCGCATGCTGCCCTCGTCCATGACCCAGCACATCTGAGCGCCAGCGACTCCGGTGAGCACGCCGGTCTGATCCCAGTCCGTGAATACGCAAGGGCAGGTGTCCTTGGCCAAGCCGGGCTTGCCTTGAGCGTTCAGGGTCGCGCTCGCGACGCCCTGGCACGGGCCGACCGCGTCGGTGTTCGTGCAGGCATCGCCCGGAGCCCACGCTGCCTTCATGCCGCTGGCGTTGGGCACGCAGGCCGTCTTGCCACCGATCACGCCGGTGGTGCGGCCGCCGGTCGCCGGTTGGCCGAGGTAGAAGAAGTCCGGGTGGCCTCCGCTGACGTTCTGGCCCTCGAAGTCACGGAAGATCACCGGCAGCACGAGGCACTGCGTGCCGGGCGAGCTCGGGCAATCCACCGTGTCGGGACGCGCCTCGGCGGTGCAGGTGAAGCCCGGTTCTTCCTGACACGTCTTCGAGCAACCATCGTTGTCGTTCTGGTTGCCGTCGTCGCAGGCTTCGCCGTTGTCGATGTTGCCGTCACCGCAGAAGGTGCTGCACGCTTGGGTCACACCCATCGCGTCGCGGCAGGTTGGCTCGGCCGTGCACGTCTTCGAACAGCCGGTGGCGTCACCGTAGAAGAGGCCGTTCTCCGGACCCTTGTCGCAGGTCTCGCCGACCTCGGCGACCGAGTTCCCACACTCGGCTTTGCTGCAGGGCATGCCCGCGGTGGGGCACGACGCGCCCGGCTCCGTGAGACAGGTGCTGGAGCAGCCGTCGCCGCTCACCGCGTTGCCGTCGTCGCAGTTTTCGCTGCCGGTGATCACGCCGTCGCCGCAGAGTGGAACGCACTTCTTTCCAGGGACGCGGCACTGCCAGCCCGGAGTCACGGCGCTGCAGTCTGCGGAGCAGCCGTCTCCGTCGGTGTTGTTGCCGTCGTCGCACGCCTCGGCCGCGCGCAGCTTGCCGTCGCCACAGGCTGCGGTGTTGCTGCACGCTCCACCCGTGGGCGGACAGGACCAGCCGTCCTCGATACCGCAGGCGGTGCTGCAGCCGTCGCCCGCGTCCTTGTTGCCGTCGTCGCAGAACTCACCCTGGCCCACCTTGCCGTCGCCACACGTGATCAACACGATGGGCGGCGTGGGGTTGCCGTTCATGCCGGGACCCGTCGCGACGGGAGGGCCGCCGCCGGGACCCGTTCCCGTCGGTTTGCCGCCGGGAGCGAGTTCATTCCCTCTGCCTCCTCCGCTCTCGCCTCCACAGGCGAGCAAGAGTGCAGGTGCTAGGAAGACAAGTGCGGCGAGGGTGGTCCGTTGGGACATGTTTGTCCCCCCCAGTATTCCGGGCGGACGCTTGGTTGCAAGGCCGGGCATTTATTAATTTGATCTTACTTTGAGCTTCGATCTGGAAGCGTTCCCAGGTTTGGCGCGCGCCGTTCCGTGACGTTCCAAATATCCTTCAGGACGGGAATCGTCGTCGCATATCCGCGGCGATTTGCGCGGATGAAGTCACGGTCGCTCCGGCCCGATATCGGACGCTGGCGGTTCGGGTTCGGGTTGCTCCGCTGCGGTTTCGCGGGGCGCATCTCCGAGACAAGCGCGGTGCTTGGGATCCCAGAGCAAACACTCGCCGCTCGAGGTCTTCCAGCTGCGCGCGCCGTGGAAGGTTCGGCTCTTCCATGACACCTGCGACTCGGGCACGACCGCGAGCGCCCAGTCGTGAGTCTGCTCGTTGACGTCGAAAACACAGCGATAGCGCTCGCCCGCTTTGGCGACGAAGCTCGCGCTCCTCTCCGGCAACTCGACGCGCTGCTCGAGCCGCGTCCAGAAGAGCTCCGCAGACACCTTGCGTGTGCCGGGCAGCAGCTCGAACTCCGACCAGCCGCCGTCGAACGGGTAGCTTTCCACGCGCCGGACCACGACGCCTTCGGGATCGCAGTCGAGGACCGCGATCTCGTCGGGCGCGCGCGCTTCGCCGGAATACGCGCGATAAGTGGTGCAACCGAGGCTCGCGACCGCCGTGAAAAGAGCCAGCAGCCAGGGCCGGGCGGGTCTCCGAGGAGCCTTTTGGCACCGGCCGGGGCCGATGACTCGTAATTCAGCGAAACGTTCCGCCATTTCGCGAGCGTAGCCCAACCCGCGGCGGCCCGACGAGCGCGCTGATAGCGGAGTTGGGGACGGCGCGCCAAGACGCCAGGAAGCTCGCCTCTTGCGAGCTCAGAGAAAAGCCGACTACGATTTTAAGAACAGCCGGCGTTCCGCCCGGCGGAGGCGCGGTCATCTCGAGGGAGGTTGGAGATGAACAGAAGAGTCTGGTGCTCGAGCTTCAGTCGCTTCGGCGAGTCACAGAGAATGAGCAGCGCCGGGGACGGAGCTCCCGAAGCGTCGGGCATGGGCCGGCTGTGGGAGCGCTTCCTTTTGCGGCGTGCCGGAACGCCCGTCGGCATCACGCGCGCCATCTACGACCAGTACGAGACGGATCACCGCGGCGCATGTCGCGTGACCATCACCGATGAGCTCGAGGAAGGCGACGCGCCGAACGTGTTCGTCCCCGAGGGCTGGTACCTGCGCTACGTCGCTTGCGGACCGCAGCCGTCGGCGCTCGGCGCAGCCTGGCGGCAGATCTGGTGCTTGTCCGAACAAGGCAAGATCCGCCGCTCCTACCGGGCCGACTACGAGGTGCACGTCTCGCCGAGCCGGGTCGAGGTCTACGTCGCGCTAGCCTGACTCAGCCGCGCTGGAAGCTGATGGCTTCCAGGGCCTCGAGCGATTCGGGCGTGGGCAAGGCGGGGATCGTGTCGCGTCGGGTTCCGCCTTCGCCGACCAGCCGAGCGATTTCTTGCACCAGGCCGCGCACGTCGTCGAGCGTCTGGTTCGCGTTCAGCATGATGCGCAGGCCCGCCCGACCGCGCGCGACCGCGGGGAAGGTGGCCGCGTTGACGAAGTAGCCGGCGCGCTTCAGCGCACAGGCGAGATCCATCAACGTCTCTTCCTCGCCGATCTCGATGAAGCGGATCGGCGTCGGCGACGGCCGCTCCTTGAGCAGCCCGTGGCCCACGGCCAGTTTGTCGAACAGCTCGATCCGCGCCTCGAGCCGCCCCTTCAGGATTTCGAGCTCGTCGGACAGCAGCACCTCGGCCGAGGCGACCGCGGCGCCGAGCAACGGCGGCTGGATCGGACCCGAGAAGATCAGCGAGCTGCCGCAGGTGAACACGCGCCGGGCCAGCGCCTGGTCCGCGAACACGAACACACCGCCCGCTGCGGCCATGCCCTTCGACAAGCCGAACGCCACCACCATCCGTTCGTGGATCTTGCGCTTGCCGAGCACCACGCCCGCGCCGCAGCGTCCGGCCCAACCCAGGCCATGCGCGTCGTCGATGTAGGCGTGGAGCGAAGGCACGCGCTCGAGCGCGTCGTAGAGCGCGTTCACGTCGAGCACGTCGCCGTGCATGCTGTAGACGCCGTCGCACAGGTAGAACACGCGGCGGTACTTCTTGGCCAGCACCTCGGCGCGCGCGGCGACGCGGTCCATCCGCTTGTGCGGCAGCGCCTCGCAGTGGATCCCGCGCTGCTTGAGCGCGGGCAGCACCGCCTGCACGCTGTTGTGAACGTACAGATCGAACATCACCGCGTCGCGCTCTTCAACCAACACCGGCAGCGCAGCGCTGTGACCGAGGGTCGTGGTCGGCGCGATCACCAGCCCGGGGGCGTCGAAGATCTGCAGCAACAGATCTTCGAGCTTGCCGTAGAGCGGGGTCGAGACGTAGGCGCGCGAAGAGGAGAACTGCGTGCCGTAGCGCTCGAGCGCGTCGTGCGCGGCGGCCTTGAGCCGCGGGTGCACCTCGAGCCCCAGATACGAGCAGCTGCCGAAGTTGACGAGCCGTGACGAGCCGAGCGTGAGCGTGCGGCCGTCGCTGCGCTCGTCCTCGGCGGTGAGGTGAGCGAGCCCGCGCGAGCGCAAGACGCCGATGTTGGCCTCGACCGTGCGCAGCCGGAGCTCGTTGGGGCTCGGCGCCTCCACGGCAGGCTCGGTGGAGATCGGCGCGGCGGGCTCCGACTCGACCCCGCGATCCGCGAGCTTGATCTCGCGTTCGCCGGAGGCGGGAGGCGCCTCGGAGGCTTCGGCCGTGCCGTGTGCGGGCCGAGCCTCGGGCGCCGCGAATGCAAGCGAATCACTGTTGGGGGTGACCATGCCGCGTGCTTGCTTCAAGACGCTACTCCGCGTCAAGTCGCGATCGGCGTGATTGCCAAATAAACAGCGCGAGTGATTGGCCCGTCACCACCCGCCTTCCGTGCAGGCCAATCGTCGCGATGCACGTGACGAGCGACAGCGGGCGCGTCTTGGGGCCTCCAGACCTGAGGGTCCTCGCCCCTGTCGCAGGGGCGGCACGCGCCGCCCTCCCCGCCGAAATGAATTCGGCGGGGCCCCTCCCCACGCGCATACTCCTTCGTTCGTGTGTTTGCCCCGCTCGAAGCGGGTCGCTCTAGCGCATGACGGGGAGGCCGTGGCTTCTGCCGGAAGCGCTGATTTCTTCGAAGAAATCGTGGCCCTTGTCGTCGACCACGATGAACGCGGGGAAGTCTTCGACCTCGATCCGCCACACGGCTTCCATGCCGAGCTCCGGGTACTCGAGCACCTCGACCTTGCGGATGCAGTCCTTGCCGAGCCGCGCAGCGGGGCCGCCGATCGAGCCGAGGTAGAAGCCGCCGTGCTTGCGACACGCTGTCGTAACGGTCTTGGAACGGTTGCCCTTGGCGAGCATCACGAGCGAGCCGCCGTGGCTCTGAAAAAGATCGACGTAGGCGTCCATGCGGCCCGCGGTGGTCGGCCCGAAGCTGCCCGAAGCGTAACCGTCCGGAGTCTTCGCGGGGCCCGCGTAATAGACCATGTGATTCTTGAGGTAGTCGGGCATGCTCTCGCCCGCGTCGAGCCGCTCCTTGATCTTCGCGTGGGCGATGTCGCGTGCCACGATCATCGGACCCGTCAGCGAGAGGCGCGTGCGGATCGGGTAACGCGAGAGCACGGCTCGGAGCTCCGACATCGGTTGGTTGAGATCGAGTTCGACGACGTCGCTCCGCAGCGAGTCTTGTCCGACGTCGGGCAGGTAGTGCGCCGGATCGCGCTCCAGCTCTTCGAGGAACACGCCCTCGCGCGTGATCTTGCCGAGCGCCTGACGATCCGCCGAGCAGGAGACCGCGATCGCCACCGGGCAGCTCGCGCCGTGCCGTGGCAGGCGAACCACGCGCACGTCGTGGCAGAAGTACTTGCCGCCGAACTGCGCGCCGATGCCGCTGTCCTGGGATAGCTTCAGCACCTCGGCCTCGAGCTCGAGATCGCGGAAGCCGTGTCCGCTCGGGCTGCCCTGGGTCGGCAGCCCGTCGAGGTAGCGGGCCGACGCGAGCTTCGCGACCTTGAGGCTGTACTCGGCGGAGGTGCCGCCGATCACGACCGCGAGGTGGTAGGGGGGGCAAGCCGCCGTGCCGAGCTTCTCGAGCTTGTCCTTGAGAAAGCTCTTCAAGCTCGTGGGGTTCAGGAGCGCCTTCGTCTCCTGGTACAGGTAACTCTTGTTGGCCGAGCCGCCGCCCTTGGCCATGAACAGGAACTTGTAGGCGTCGCCGTCGGTCGCGAAGATCTCGATCTGCGCTGGCAGGTTGTCGCCGGTGTTCTGCTCTCGATACATGTCGAGCGGCGCGAGCTGCGAGTAGCGCAGGTTGGACTTCAAGTAGACGTCGCGGATGCCGGCCGCGATCGCCGCCTCGTCGCCGCCGCGAGTCAGCACGTTCTGCCCCTTCTTGCCCATCACGATCGCGGTGCCGGTGTCCTGGCACGAGGGGAGCACGAAGCCTGCTGCGATGTTCGCGTTCTTCAGGAGCTCGAGCGAAACGAAGCGATCGTTCGGCGAGCTCTCCGGGTCGTCGTAGATCTTGCGGAGCTGAGCGAGGTGGCCGGGGCGCAACAGATGCGCGATGTCTCGCATGGCCTCGCGGGTGAGCAGCGTGAGCGCCTCCGGCTCGACTTCGAGGAAGGTACGGCCCTTCGCCTCGAATGAGGAAATGTAGTCACGTGTCACTACCCGGTAGGGTGTGGTGTCGGGACCTAGTGGGAGGAGCTCCTGATAAGTGCGTTCCGTCATGCTGCCGAGCCAGGGTGAGCGCGCCTCTCGCCGTAGGCCAGTATCTCCGGCAATTCAGCCGCAAAATCGGGGAACTGGCCAGAGGGCCGAGGTTTCCGGCGTGTGCCGCGCAAGCCGGAACGCGTCGCGCGTCGACCGTCGTCAGTCAGCGGTCGTGCGTCGCGCAGCGCGAGAAGCTCGACGGAACGGGGCAGGCCAGCGCGCGATTTTTTTTTGCTGCATGCGCAGTGTTGATGCGCGCGCATCCGGACCATGTAAGATGCGCTCGGGCTCGTCACTCGCGACTGCTGATGAATACGGCAACCACGGTCTCGATTGTTGCTGCTGCGATCGAACTCGTGCTCGGGGTTTTGGCGCTGGGCTTCGCCCGCGCACCGGGCTGGCGACATCTACGGATGTTTTCGCTGGTCTCTTTCTCCGCGGCAGCGTTCAGCCTCGGCAACGTAGCTTTCTCTCTCGAGGGGGTGAGCGACGCGGTGATCGCTGTCGTGGCTCGCACCAACTGGGCGACCGGCGGCCTGCACTGCGCGACGTGGATCCTCTATTCGCGTCTGCAGTACGGTGACCGGCTGCGGCGCCGCGAACGGGTGGCGCTCGTGGCGCTGGCCGCGGTCGGCAGCCTGGCCTTGATCCCGGGCGTGATGGTGACCGACCGCATCGAAGCGCAGACCGTCGCCTGGGCCGGGGTCACCTACCGCACTCCGGCCACGACGGACCTCGGGTCGGTCCTGGCGCTGGTGTTTCCGCTGTCGCTCGGTCTGCCGTTCCGCCGCTACGTCGAAAAGACGCGGCTCGGGGTGCCCGGCGCGCGCGCTCATTTCATCTGGTTTTGCGTGCTGTTCCTGCTGGTCATCAACGAGGTGTTGGTGGTCGGGCGGGTGATCGACAACCTGTACCTGGCCGATCTCGGCTATCTCGCCGCGGTGGTCAGCGTGCTCAGCGAGATGACCCGGCGGGTGGCGGCGGACGCGCGGCAGCTGATCGAGCTGTCGTCGGATCTGTCGCGCCAGGTCGACGAGCGCACGAAGGAGCTGCTCGAGGCGCGCGACCGCCTGCTTCGCTCGGAGCGTCTGAGCGCGCTCGGGAGGCTGAGCGCGAGCGTGGGTCACGAGATCAACAACCCACTCTCGTACGTGATGGGCAACCTCGACTACGCGCGCTCCGAGCTCGCTCAGCAGGGCGCCTCGCGCGAGATCCTGGACGCGCTCCAGGACGCGCGCGGCGGCGCCGAGCGGATCGGTAAGATCGTGCGCGAGCTGCGGGTGTTCGGGCGCGGCTCGCGGCAAGAGCGGCGCGTCCCCACCAACCTGTGCGAGGTGATGGAGAGCTCGATCAAGCTGGTGATGAACGAGCTCCGGCATCGGGCCCGGCTGGTGCGCGAGCTCGAGCCCGTGCCGGACGTGATGGCCGACGACACCCGGCTCGCCCAGGTGTTCGTGAACGTGCTCCTGAACGCCGCGCAGGCCATCCCGGAAGATCGCCAGGGCAACGAATCGACGATCACCGTCCGTTCGCGCAGCTTGCCCGACGGCATGGCTTGCATCGAAGTGACCGACAGCGGCATCGGGATTTCGGACGAGGACATGCGCCGGCTGTTCGAGCCGTTCTTCACCACCAAGCCGCAAGATCAGGGCACGGGGCTCGGCCTGTTCGTGTCGATGGGAATCATCTCCAGCCTCGGCGGGCGGATCGACGTGGACAGCCGCGTCGGCAAGGGGACCACGGTGCGGATCGTCCTGCCGCCGGCGCCGGAGGACGCGGACTTCAGCTCGATGTCGACGCTCAAGCCACAGGTGTCGGTGAAGAACCGTCGGCTCTTGGTGGTGGATGACGACGTGCTCGTGGCGCGCACGCTGGTAAGGTTGCTCGGCGATCACAAGGTCGAGGTCTCGACCAGCGGTCAGGACGCGCTCAAGCGGCTGCTCGGCAAGGAGGGGCAGTTCGACCTCGTGCTGTGCGACCTGATGATGCCGGACATGACCGGCATGGATCTGTACGAAGAGGTCCAGCGGCGAGCGCCAGCGCTTGCGGAGCGCTTCGTGTTCATCAGCGGCGGAGGCGTGACCGAGCGCTCGCGGCGCTTCATCGAGACGCACGGCGCGCGGGTGCTGATCAAGCCGATCGACGGGCGCGAGCTGACCGACATTCTGTCGCGCTGCCCCCCGCTAGAGACCTCGCCGTCGCCGCGGGCCCTCGAAGCCTCGGCTTGAGCCGGCGTTGCAGCGGTCAGCGCTGGAGCGCCTTCGCCGTGGCGCGCGCGGCATCGGCGAGCTCCCGCGCCAGCGCGCGTTGCTCGGGACGTTTCAGCTTCTTTTCCGAGCGGGCGTAGCGAGCCGCCAGATCCGTCCAGAACGCCGGATCGTTTTCGGCGGGCGTGAGCGAGCGCAGGTACGCTGCGTCGAACTCGGCGAGCCCCGAGAGCGGTCCGTTGTGCTTGGCGAGCGACTCGAGCGGCTCGAGGTTGCCGAGCGGTGCAGGCAACCGCGGCCCCGACAGCATCAGCTCGGCCGCGTCGCGCGGAGCGGAGGACAGC
>JALYWZ010000004.1 GCA_030852505.1 Myxococcota bacterium
CGGGCCCGCGTGGTGGTGCACCATTCGCCAGTTGCCGTCCTCGACCACGAACACGTTGGTCGCTGCGAGGTGCGCCGGTTCATCCCCTGCGCCCTCGTAGCAGGTGAGGATCGCGGTCTCGTTCACGAGCGTGACCACCGCGTCCTCGCAGCGCAACGCGAAGGTCGGCGCGCCACGCAGGATTTGACGAAAGCTCTGCAGCACCGCTTCCCGACCGATCAAGGCAGGCGCGGTGGGGTGAAAGCAAGCCACCGGCACGTGCTGCGCCCAGAGCTCGCTCATCGCCGAATAATCCCCGTCGCTGAAGGCGCGATAGAAGCGCTCGTTGGCCAGAAAGACCGCCGCTTCGGCCTGGGGGTCCTGGAACATGGGGCGCAGCTTAACCCGCCGCGCCCCGAGCCGCACCCGGTGCGGCTTCGACTCGAGCTAGTCCGCCGGCCACGGATTGGCCGGCACGCCTGCGCGGGAGTCCGGCACGCCGTTGCGGACGAGGTTCTGGCGCAAGCGGTCGAGCAGCTCGAGGTCGAGCTCGATGTCCTTGTCCTCGATCTCCTCGTTGTAGTCGGAGACCGCCGCGATCAGATTGTCGAGCTCGGCGATCGTGCGCGCCGAGAAGCTGCGCGCGTGAAAGTCGAGGATCGCCCGCTCCATGCCCACGAAGACGTTGAGCATGACGAAGCTCTTTTGAATCGCCGCTGGATCTGGCGCCTCGAAGTAGCCGCGAGACTCGAGCACGTCTGCCGGATGGGGATAGGTCACGCTGACGCGGTCCTCGACCATTTCGTCGGTCTCCGGATCGCGGAAGCTGAGCTCCAGCGTGGCCACCACGGGCTCGGTGTCGCCCGAAATGCTCGCGCGCGGCATCAGCTCGACCAAGAGCGACGAACCGCCCCCGCGCCGGCCCTCGTCTTCGGTCACGTCGTCGGCGGACTCGCGGTGCGCGAGAAACACGCTGGGAACGTCGAGCCGGCCGCCCCGAGCCGTGTTCGCCCAGAAGGGCGTCCCGAGTGAACGACCGAAGTCGTAGTCGTCGCCCGCCTCGACTTTCAGCGAGACGTCGAACGCCAGCGGCACCAGGAAGAAGCTGAGCTCCTCCTCGAACACCTCTTTTACGGCGCCGACGTTCTCGAGGAAGTAAAAGTTGCCGTCGGCTTGCTGCGCGAGCCCGCGCATCAGCGTCACGTTGAAGTCGCTGCCCAGACCGATCGTGGTCAGGCCGATCCCGTCGGAGTTGTAGGCGCGGCTCGCCGCCAAGATCGCGTTCGGATCGAGCACGCCCGCGGTCGGCACGCCGTCACTCAGCAAGATCAGGCGGTGCTGCCGCCCTGGCTCGTAGCCCTCCTCGATCGTGCGGTAGCCGGCCTCGAGCCCTGCGGCCAGGTTGGTTCCCCCGTCTGCTACCAGACCGCCCACCAACCTTCGCAGGCTGGCCCGCCCGCTCTCGACCGGCGTGAGCGGCGACAGCACGTTCACGCCGTCACTGTACGCGATCAACGACAGCCGATCCTCGTCGCGCATGCCGTCGATCAGCAGGCCGAGACCTTCGCGCACGAGCGCGATCTTCTCCCCGTGCATCGAGCCGGAGACGTCGACCACCACCGATAACGACAGCGGCGGACGCGCGCCGGGGTCGGCCGCGAGCGGCGACTTCAGCCCGATGTGCAGCATCGTGCAGTTGCCGCCGTCGAACAGGTTCCCCATCACCGCCATCATCGGCTGCAAACACAATTTCTCCCCGCAGGCCGCCGGCGGCAGCTCGATGTAGTGTTCCGCGAAGAACCCTGCCGCATCGAGCGCCGCCGGCGCCGGCACCAACCCAGCCTGCAATTGCTCACGCAAAAACCCCGCGTCCTGCGAGCCCCCGAGATTCACGTTGGTACCCCCCGGTGGAGGCGTGCTCGTCCCCGCCGGTGACGGTGTCACCCGCGGCGGCGGCGCCCCCCCCTGAAATTGCGCCGCATCCCCCGACGAATCCATGCCGCCGCTGCACCCGACGCAACCGCCGCCCAGCGCCAACAAACCCCAGACCGCCAACGTTCGTTTCAAACCACTGACCATCACGAACCTCCCGACTTCTTCGCCCGCGACCGCCTGAGCAGCACGAGCAGCCCCAAGGCCATCGCGCCCCAAACACCACCAGCGCCCGAGCCCGGTACACGCGTCACGCCGCAGCCCGAGCCAGAATCTCGTCCGTAGCCTCCCGAGGGATAGGCTTGCTGGTCGCTACACGTCGCATCGAGCGTCAGCGCGTCCGCGACCAGCATCCCTGGTTCCCCCGCGATTTCTCCATGAGCTTGGAGGGTGTGCCGCCCGGAAGAGAGGCAGTTCGTGCAGCTGACCGGCAGCGCCGTGTTCTGCATCGTCAACGCTCCATATTCGGCGACCTGGTGCGCCATGCCTTCCAACTCGACTTCGACGTGCAACAAGGACACGTAAGGCAACACCGAGTCATCGAGCGTGAGCTCCGCGCTCAGGTCGCAACCGCTTGGCTGCAGCAAGCTCAGCGTCCCGAGACGCGCCGGCTTCGGCGAAGACGCGCCAACCTGGACCGACTGGGAGCTGCCGGCGACGGAGACCTGGTACTTTCCCTGAACGAGCGACTGCGCGGGGCGCACCAGGAACCGCCCATCACCGAGCGGGATCCACTCCGACTCGATGGCTTCCCCGCTCTCGGTCGTGAGCTCGACGTCCGCGTCGGACGGCGGTCGAGCGCAAGCGCGCGTGTCGACCACGATCCCGGACGCACCTTCGGGCACCGGCTCTGCCACCGAGGGCCCGCACTTCGGGGTCAGAGATCCGGTCTGACCACCCCAGAAGGCTTCGCGTGGCGGTCGAAAAGCGCCCGAATCGTACGAAGCGGTCTCGCCGCTACAGCCGCCGAGGCCGAGGCCGGCGAGCACGACAGCGAGCTCCCTGAAGCGCATGCCGCGACTATGCGCCGACACCTCGCGAACCACCAGAGCAGCAACGAACATTTCATGGCGCAGAAGCGGTCCAGTATGTACGATCCTGCTAGACATGGACCACGAAGCCCTTGGAAAGGAGCTGATCCGCGCGTTGCGCGGCCGGCGTTCGCAGGTCGCGCTCAGCCGCCGCCTCAAGCACCGCAGCAACGTGCTCTACGCCTGGGAGGCCGGGCTGCGAGCCCCGACGGCAGCCGGCTTTCTCGAGCTCGCCAAACGCGTCGGCATCGACATCGATGAAGGGATAGCGGTGTTCCTCGGCGGGCTACCGGAGTCGGTGCAGGGTCGGAGCTTCGCCTCGCGCGAGGGCGTGGCTGCGCTGCTCACCCACCTCGGCGAAGGCACGACGCTCGTCGAGCTCGCCGCGCGCGTCGGCAAGAACCGCGTCAGCGTCGGGCGCTTTCTCAAGGGGGAGGCCGAGCCGCGCTTACCCGACTTCTTGCGCCTGATCGACGCGAGCTCGCTGCGCTTGCTCGACTTCGTCGCGCTGTTCGCGCCGCCGCAAGAGTTGCCTGCCGCGCGCGGGGCGTGGGAGCGGCTCGAAGCGCAGCGCCGCGTCGCCTACCTCTTGCCCTGGAGCCACGCCGTGCTGCGCGTGCTCGAGCTCGCCGATTATCGCAAGCTCTCCAAACACGAGCACGGCTTCATCGCCAAGCGGCTCGGCATCTCGGAGGAAGAAGAGCGCGCGTGTCTCGAAGCGCTGGCGGAGTCGCGGCTGATAGTGCGGCGCCGCGGCCGCTACGCCGTGAGCAGCGTCCTCACCGTGGACACGCGCCGGAACCCCGCCGCCGGCAGAGCGCTCAAGAGTCATTGGGCGCGCGTGGCGGAGGAACGCCTGCCGAGCCTCGAACCCGCTGGCGAAGATCTGTTCTCGTACAACCTGTTCACGGTTTCCGAAAAGGATTGGGAGCGCCTCCGTGAAATGCACATCGCCTACTTCCAGGAGCTTCGTCGAGTGATCGGCGCTTCGGAGCCGGCCGAACGTGTCGCGCTCGTCAACCTGCAGCTGTTACGCCTCGACGAATCGCCTCGTGCGACCAATCGCCTCGAAAAAGCCGAACTGACCAGCGTATGATGCGCGCCGCATGTCGACGAGCTTTCCCCCGCCTTTTTACCGTCACCGCCCGCATCCCTGGCACGGCCTCGACGCCGGACCGAATGCCCCTGCCGTCGTCAACGCCTACATCGAGATCACGCCGTTCGACACCATCAAGTACGAGATCGACAAGACGACCGGCTATTTGCGCGTCGATCGTCCGCAGCGCGGCTCTTCGCAGCCGCCCACGCTTTACGGCTTCATTCCGCGTACCTTCTGCGGCCCGCGCGTCGCGGAGCTGTCCGCCGAAGACGTCTCACGAGCCGACGGGGACCCGCTCGACATCTGCGTGATCAGCGAGCGGCCGATCACGCGCTCCGAGATCGTGTTGAGCGGGCGAGTGGTGGGCGGCCTGCAAATGGTCGACGATGGCGAGGCCGACGACAAGATCGTCGCCGTGCTCGACAACGATCTGTTCTGGGGCGAAGCCGAGAGCATGGAGCTGCTGCCCAAGGTGCTGATCGAGCGGCTCAGCCACTACTTCACCACCTACAAGCTGGTGCCCGGCAGCCCCGGCAAGGTCAGCGTGCGACAGATCTACGGCCGCGATCACGCTCAGAAGGTGATCGCAGCGTCGCAGGAGGACTACCTCGAGCTCTACGGCGAGTCCCCTCCGACGCTGCGCTTCTAGAACGCTGGCGCGCTCAGCTCTCCGCGGCGGCGGCGGGGGGCCGGCTGCGGCGCCGCTCGGGGAACGACGACGGCAAACGCACCCCGGCGACGTACTCGCGCGGGGTGGTCCCGACGAGCTTGCGG
Organism: Myxococcota bacterium; assembly: GCA_030852505.1. Taxonomy (GTDB): domain Bacteria; phylum Myxococcota_A; class Polyangia; order Polyangiales; family Polyangiaceae; genus PMG-095. The sequence goes on from JALYWZ010000004.1 coordinate 4,816, forward strand.
AACACGCGATGGAACTGCGCGTAGCTGCCGAAGCCCGCCTCCAGTGCAGCGTCGAGCAAGTTCACGCCGCTGCGGTCGGCCAGGCTGAGGAAGCGCTCGATGCGCAAGCGGTTCCGGTACTCGACGAGCGAGATGCCCATCTCCGTGCGGAACAACCGCGCCAGATGTCCGGAGCTGATCCCGAGATCGCGCGCCAGGCGCTGCGCGCTGATCTTCGGCTGCTCGCCGAGCGCGTCGAGCACGCGCTGCACCACCGGGCTGTGACCTGCCGCACCGCGCAGCGCATGCCAGACCGCCGCCCCGCGCCGCGGCAAGATCAAACCCGCGAGCAGGCTGCAGAACAGCATCGTCTGCACCTGGCGACCCTCATCCATGGGGACGCGGCCCGTGCCGCCGTCGTTGAACAGCACGCCCACCAGCTCTTCGCCGGAGAGCAACGGGGTCACGACTTGCCACTCCCCACCGGTCGCGCTCGCCGACTGAGAGTAGAGCCAGCGCGGGCCCTCTCCGCGGAGACCGCGCAGCAGCGCGTAGTCGGCTTCGGTCATCTCCAGATACAGGCCGCGCTCGTCAGCGCGCTCCTGATTCACGCCGGCGCTCCACGTCCCGCGCAGCACGTGCCGGCGCCCAGCGGGCGGATCGGAGACGTAGAGCGCGACACGCTGGAGACCGAAGCGCTCGACGGCGATCTCCACCGCGCGGCGCAGCATGGCTTCCACGTCCGAATAGGTGCCGAGCTCGTCGACCGCTGCGAGGACCGAGAACACTCCCCGCCACTGCGAGCTCTCGACCGGCACGTAAGGGACCGAGCCTTCGCTGGCTGCCGAGAGCCAGCGGACCAGCCGCCGGGTCGTACTGCCCAGGAAAGTGCCTCGATTGGATTCCGGAGAAGAGGAATCCGACCGCCGCGCAAACAGCTGGGAGTACGGCTGCGGCGCCTCGCTCGGGCGCCCGCTCTCGGCGGTGGCTTCGCGATCCCGAACCTTGAGGTTCGACACGCCGGACTGGCGTGCCGCCTTCTGCCAATCGAGCTCCTCCGAGCTCGAGCGCCAGACCGGTAGCACCTCTTCTCCCTTGCCGGAATCCGCCTCTGCCGTCGTCAATGCCGTCACGGGACGCTCCTTAGCTCTGGACAAAAGTGGCGCGTCCCTGCTGGCCAATCGGCCGCGGATCGCTCGGATCCGGGCCATTCCAGCAGGCAGACTGCACTTTTGAACTTTTCGAGCACAAAGTAAATCACGGTAACTATCGACTCTTATATTCCCGGTCTTCTCCCCAGTGATCACAGCGGGCACGAGTTTGTTAACTCGCCTGACGTTTCTTACGTGAACGCGCGCGACTGCGTCTTCGCGTGCAGGCGAGCGGTTTTTTTCCGAGAATGTGCTCGGTTCTCGAGCGCTCTACGGTGAGCCGTCGAGCGACTGGGTCAACGAGAGCGCGCCCCGAGCGCTCCCCACGCATACACGGAAATCCAGAGTGCGCGATCCGGCGCAGAGCGAGCGCTCACTCACCCATGTGAGTGATGAGCCGCGGGATTCGCCGCCTGTAGTTCGCATCACGACGAAAACTTTCAGCGGGCTCTTCTCGATCACCAACTCGGTTTCGCAAAACCGTACGCTGAGCTATAAACGGGAACGAAGTCAGTGAGCGGTGCACGCCACACGCACCCCGCTGGTCAACTCGGTTCAGGCAAAGCAGCTCGGGTTGTCTGCTACGACAATCCGGTCGGAACAGCGAGCACTCCTAGTAGGCAAACACGCAATGAGCGGAATCGACAAACGATCGAACGCGCGGGTGGTGAATCGAACGGCGCGCGCCGCGTGGCTCGCGTTGTTCGCGGCCTTGGCGGCAGGATGCTCCGGCGAGATCTCTGCGCAGGATCCGGGCGAAGCTCCGGCGACTCCGGGAACGCCGGGCACACCCGGTTCTCCCGGCACGCCCGGCTCACCGAGCACCCCGGGAACGGGCACACCCGGGACTCCCAGCACGCCGGGTACACCGAGCACTCCGGGCACTCCCGGCACGCCCAGCACCCCTGGGACACCGGGTACACCGAGCACTCCGGGCACTCCGGGCACGCCCACCCCGACCCCGACCGCGACGACGCCGAACCCGCCGCCGACGGCGCCTCTTCAGGATTGCGCCACGCCCGGCCCGCGTCTGATCCGCCGCCTGACGGCGACGCAGTACCGCAACTCGCTGGTCGATCTGTTCCAGGACCCGAACGTTCCCGAAGCGGAGACGCTCACCGACCCGGCGATCATCGGCTTCCGCATCGACGCGGACGCACCGGTCGTCGAAGCGCTCACCGCCGAGCTGCTCATGAACTACGCCGAGAGCGTGGCGGTGTGGGCGGTGCAGAACAAGAAGGGGCAGATCGCCAACTGCAACGACCACGCCTCTCAGTGCTGGCGCCAGGTGATCCAGAGCTTCGGCACCAAGGTGCAGCGCGAGCCGCTGCCCGACGCGCGCGTCAGCGAATACGAGAAGCTGTTCGCGGGTGAAGAGACGTTCGACGCAGGCCTCGAGGTGGTGCTGACGGCGTTCCTCCAGTCGCCGTATCTGCTCTACCGGCGCGAGCTCGGCGAAGAGAAGAACGGCGTCTTTCAGCTCACCGGCTACGAAATCGCGAGCGAGCTTTCGTACCTGCTGCTCGACACGACGCCCGACGCGCAGCTGCTGGCCGACGCCGCCAGCGGCAAGCTCGCGACGCGAGAAGGCATCGATGAAGCCAAGAATCGCCTGCTCAGCGACCAGAAAGCCAAGGAGCCGGTGAAGAACTTCGTCTACGGCTGGCTCGAGCTCACCGAGCTGCCGGAGAAGGCGAAGGAGATGTCGGTCTACGACCTCACCCCGGCCATGCGCGAGGCGATGCTGCACGAGACCTCCGATTTCTTCCTGAACGCTTTCTCGAGCCAGGGAACGGTCGATGACCTGTTCAGCGCCAACTACACGTTCGTGAGCCGCGAGCTCGGACAGTTCTACGGCATCAACAACGTGAGCGGCTCCTCGCAGCGGGTCGACCTGCCTGCAGGCACGCGCGCGCCGGGCTTGCTCGGACACGCCGCGTTCCTGACGGCCCATGCGCAGCCGGAGAACTCGTCGCCCGTGCAGCGCGGGCGTGTGATCCGCGAACGCCTCTTGTGCCAGGATTTGCCCGAGGTGCCCGCCGATCTCGACACCAACCTGGCTGGGCCCGCCTCGTTCAAGAACAACCGCGAGCGCTACTCCGAGCACAGCAAGAACCAAACCTGCGCCGGCTGTCACCGCATGATGGACCCGGTCGGGTTCGCGCTCGAGAACTACGATGCGTTCGGGCGCTACCGCGACACGGAAGGCAACATGCCCGTCGACGCGACCGGCACGATCTTCTCGGCCCCGGACGGCACGGACGTGCCGCTCGACGGCGCGGAGAGCCTGACGAAGTACCTGGTCGGGAACGAAGCCGTTCGCTCCTGCCTCGTGCGCTACTGGTCGTACTACGCGCACGGGCGCATGGACTGGGAGCAACGCATCTGCAACCACGACGCGGTTCGAAAGGAAGCCGCGGCCGGCAACTACACGCTGACCAGTATCCTGGGCGGCATCATCCACGCGCCCACCTTCACGACTCGGGTCAAGGACCAATAGCCGATGAAGAACTACACTCGCCGCGACTTCACGAGACACCTCGGTCTCGCCGCGCTGTTCTCTCCGTTCCTGTCGATGATCGAGGCCCAGCCGGCGCGCGCCGCCGCGGGCAAGGCCAAGTACCTCCTGATCTTCTTCACCAACGGCACCGACGTGGCCGCTTGGTCCCCCAAGGGCTCGTCCGAGAACAGCATCTCGTTCAGCCCGATGACGGAGAATCTGGCTCCGATCAAGAGCGACATCATCCTGGTCGAAAAGCTGACGAGCAACGGCACGGCCTCGAGCCACGGTGCGCCGGGCGGTCTCACGGGCTTCAACTACGGCGGCCAGAACATGATCTCGGTCGAGCAGTTCGCCGGCGATCAGCTGAAGGCCGCGGGCATCAAGACCCAGATCCCGAACCTGATCCTCGGCAGCGTGCCGAGCGAGCAGCAAACGACCTTCTACCGAGACAGCCGCGCGCTCACGCCGATCTCGTCGCTGAGCTCGGCCTATCAGGCCATCTTCGGTGGGGCGCTGCCTCCGCCCTCGAACCCCACGTCCCCGAACATGCCCTCGATGGACGCGGAGAACCGCCTGCGCCGCCGGAAGAGCGTGCTCGACACGATGAAGGCCGAGCTCACTGCCTTGTCGCAAACGCTGGGCTCGCACGAGCGCCAGAAGCTCGAGGTCCACACCGACTCGATTCGCCAGCTGGAAGAGCGCCTGGCTCAGCAAACCGGCGGCGGTGACATGGGCGGCGGCGTCGTGATGCCGGTGGACTGCAGCAAGCCGGCAGCCCCGGGCGGCGCGATGGATCCGCTGCCGAACAGCGCGGCCCTGCTCGATATGGCGATCAGCGCCTTCGGCTGTGACATCACGCGCGTCGCGGCCGTGCAGTTCGGTCACCACCAGAACACGCAGGTGAACATTCCGGAAGTCGGCATGGCCGGCGACTGGCACAACGGCTTCATGCACAGCGACAACCCGCGCACGCGGCTCGTGAACCTCGAGAAGTGGCTGTGCAAGGAGTTCGTCAAGGCCGCCGAAAAGCTGAAGTCGCTGCCCGCACCGGACGGCTCCGGCACGCTCTGGGATCAGACGATCATGCTGTGGGCTCGTGACATGGGCGACGGCGTCCAGCACGACGGCAGCAACATGCGCTTCGTGTTCTCGGGCGGAGCCGGCGGCTACCTCAAGAAGAGCGCCAACGGCCGCTACCTCGACGGCGGCGGTGCCTTCCACCAGCGCGCCCTGATCAACGCCCTCGAAGCCATCGGCATCACCAACTACGCAGGCTTCGGTGATCCCACGGGCCGAACCCCCTTGCCGGGTGTCGGCGCCTAACCCCCGCTACGTCTTAGAACGCTCCAGAGAACCCGCCACGGGCGGTAAAATCCGGAGACGTTACTCGTCCAGTTCCAACTCGTTGCGCGCCGGGAGCTCAGGGAAGCGCGGGGTGGGTAGCTCTTGGTACCAGTAGGCGACTGACGAGATGTCGTCGTGGAGCAGGATGAAGCGGTCTTTGCGCCAGCCGAGGCCCTGTACCGTCACGCGTACGTCCTGCTCGAAGCGGATCGGATCCGGGATGTGCCAGCGGTACATGCCGAAGCGCTGCTGCGATTTGTAGAGGCCGTCTGGGCGGACCACGTGCGGGAGGCCTGTGTACGGGCCCGTGAACGGACGGTAGCCACCGGCGTCGAAGTTCCAGGCGCCGCCGAAGTAGTCCTCGGTGCCGGTGCCGCAGATCGTCGGGAACTCCTGATCGCCGTCGAGGTAGAATTTCAATTCGCCCTCGCCCCACCAGCCCGGGCTGTTCGAGCCCCAGGCGAGGTACGTGCCGACGTAGTGACCGCGGCCGCGCACGCGGTCGAGCAAGGTGTGCACTTCGCCCTCGGGCAGCGGGTTCGTGCGCCGGAACTGCGCATGAAAATAGGCGGCGTCTTCGGGCAAGTCGCTGAGGGCGTAATTGATTTGGTAGTAAAGCGTGATCGGGGTGTCGCTCAGATTTTCGAGGGTGATCCGGCAGCGCTTGCGGAACGGCATCTCCCAGTAGCAGTTGAAGCCGCGGCTCGGGTTCACGCACACCGCGAGCGACGAGACCTGCGCGAACTCGGCGAACGCCGACGCGAAGAAATCGGCGACGGGGCACTCGACCGCGGGCAGCTCCGAGTCGTCCCAGTACACGCGCAGGATCGCGAAGCGCGCCATACCCCGCAGCGTCATCCAGATCTGCTGCACCGCCCCCGGTCCGCAGATGTCCGCGAGCAAAGCGGTTTCGCTCGGAGCTATTTCGATCGACGGGCGCACCTTCCAACCGCGACCGAGCGCGCGTGCGTGGTGATTGCCGGCCGGCTCCTCGCGCGCTCCCTCTCCCTTGCCGCCGCTCGGGTTTTCGGGACTCACCGAGCGCGTTCGCGCCGAAGACAGCCGAGACAGGTTTCCGAGGTGGGTCCCGAGGCCGCGAAACGGAGCCTGCGACATCGCCGCGAGAGTACCACTCGCGCATCGCCTCGTGGCTTTACTGGCGGGCGCTTCGCTTGACAGCAGGCTGTGTGCGGCTCAAAGCTAGACGGCCGAGCGGGAGTCGGTCGGGGCCCGAGTCGGGCGAAGACTGCCCAAAATCAGCAGATATCAGCATGGCAAGACCCGGACAGAGAGACCCGCGATCCGAGTCGGTCGCCGACATGCTTTCGCGAACGCTGAGCCCGTTTCGTTACTTCGGCGGCAAGCTCGGGACGATTGTGCTGGTGTTGGTGGTGGTGGCGCTCGGCGTCAGCGGCTTCTTCGTGGTCGGCCCCGGTGAACAAGGCGTGCTGCGTACCTTCGGTAAACACAGTGGGTACGCCGGTCCCGGCCCCCACTTTCGGATCCCGATCGTGCAGGACGTGGACGTCGTGAACATCGAGAACATCCGGCGCATCGAGGTCGGCTTCCGCGACGACAAAGCCGTACCGAGCGAAGCTCTGATGCTGACCGGCGACGAGAACATCGTCGAGGCGCAGATCATCATTCAGTACAAGATCTCCGACTCCGCCAAGTACTTGTTCCGTCTGCGCGATCCGGAGGAAACCCTGCGCGCCACCGCCGAGGTCGCGCTGCGCAGCAGCGTCGGACGCACCAAGATCGACGACGTGATCACCACCGGCCGCGAGACCGTTCAGGCCGAGACGCGCGACTGGCTACAGAAGCTGATGAACGAATACCAGAGCGGGATCTCGATCACCGAGGTCAAGCTGCAGCGCGTGGACGCACCGGACGAGGTCAAGGAAGCGTTCCACGACGTGGTCCGCGCTCGCGAAGAGAAAGAGAAGCTCATCAATCAGGCCAAGGGCTACCAGGCGGATCTGATCCCGCGCGCTCGCGGCGAGGCCCGGCAGATCGAGCGAGAGGCCGAGGGCTACAAGGAGGAGCGCGTACTCAGGGCCCGCGGTGACGCCGCCAAGTTCGAGGCGCAGCTCACCGAGTACCAGAAGGCCGCCGACGTCACGCGCCGGCGCATGCACCTCGAAACTCTGGAGCGCGTGCTGGCGCGCGCGGAGAGAAAGACGTTGCTCCCCGACAACCTGAAGGGCGCGATCCTGCCGCTGCTCTCCTCCCCGCCCGGCGCAGCCGCTCAGGAGAAGAAGCAGTGACGCGTGTCATCGCCATCCTGGTGCTGGCAGCGCTGGTCGGCCTGTCGAGCGCCTTTCAGATCGACGAGACCGAAATGGGCATCGTCACCCAGTTCGGCGAGTACAAGCGCACCGTCACTGCTCCGGGTCTGTACTTCAAAATCCCACTCACCCAATCCGTGCAGGTGATGGACTCGCGGATCCTGGCCAGCGACACGCCGCCCGCCGAGTACCTGACGCTCGACAAGAAGCGGCTGATGACCGATCCGATCAGCCGCTACCGGATCATCGATCCGCTGCGCTTCTACACCAAGCTGCACGATCAGAACGGAGCCAAGGCTCGGATCGACGACATCGTCAACAGCGAGCTCCGCCGCGAGCTCGCCAGCCACAACTTCGACGAGATCGTCGGGCACGCGCGCGAACCGTTGATGCAAGAGGTGGCTGAGCGCGTACGCGTCCAGACCAAGGACTTCGGCGTCTACGTCCTAGACGTGCGGATCCGGCGGGCGGACCTGCCGCGAGAGGTCCAAGAGAGCGTTTTCCAGCGCATGCGCGCCGAGCGCGACCGGGTCGCCAAGCAGTACCGGTCCGAGGGCGAGGAGGAAGCCGCCAAGATCCGCGCCGAGACCGACAAGGAAAAGACGATCTTGCTGGCCAAGGCCTACGAAACCGCCCAAAAGCTGCGTGGCGAGGGCGACGGCGAGAGTACGCGCATCTACGCCGAAGCGTACGGCAAGGACGCCGAGTTCTATTCCTTCGTGCGCAGCCTCGACGCCTACGAGCGCTCGCTCGACGAGTCCTCGACGTTGCTCTTGTCGTCCGACTCCGAGCTGTTCCGTTACCTGTTCGATCCCAAGCGGCGCTAACCGCGCGCTCTCGGGGCTCGTTCAGACCGAGAAGCCCGGGAGCGGCCCGCAATCGGGCTCGATCCCGATGCCCTTTGCCGGGTGCCCGAAGGCGTTCATCACCGAAACCAGCAGCTGATTGGCGCTCTGGGTCTTGGTGCCGTTGACGTACTGGCCCACGTTCACACCGAGGTTTTTGCCGCCGATGATCAGGTACTGCATGTCCCGCGGACTGTGGTTGTGGTTGGTGCCGCTCTCGACGCCCCAGATCAGGAGCGTGTTGTCGAGCATGCTGCCGTCGCCCTCCTGAATCATCGATAGGCGCCGCGCGAGGTAGGCCATGTGACCCGCCCAGAAGCGGTCGAATTTGATGAACGCCTCGCGGGTGGTCATGGCCTTGCCGTCGACCGTGACCGAATCGTCGGTCTTGCTCACGTGCGCGACGATGTCGTGCCAGCTCTGCGAGAACCCGAGCAGCCCCTCGTGGTGACCGCCCGAGAAGCTGAAGCTGTAATCGGCGACGCGCGTGCGGTCACAGGTGAACGCGTTGACGATCATGTCGGCCTGGATCCGTGCCCAGCGCGTGATGGTGGTGGCGTTGTTCAGGCTGTTGCTGAAGCCGGAGGTGTCGGTCTTCTCGCAGGCCGCTCCCACGCTGGCCGGCGGTGCCACGCCCCCTCCGCCAGCGGTGGGGATCGGCGTCGCGTTGATGCGCTGCTCGAGCTCGAACAGCGCTTCGACGTGTCGCTCGAGCTTCTCCTTTTCCACCTGACCGAGGAGCGCTTGGATCGACTTCAGCTCGGCGGTGTTCACCTGCAAGATGCGCTGCTCGACGGCGCGCCTGGCCTCGGCTGCGGCGTCTGGCATGGGCGGTGACGTCGTCGCCGGAGGCGTGGCGGGAGCCGCGCCGAACGTCACGCCCTCGAAGATCTGCTTGAAGGCCTTGGCGGGATCGGCGACATGGACCATCGGCTGCCCGGGCCCGCTGTACGAGAGGATGTGGCGCTTGTCGGCCAGGCCCCGATCGGCGGCGCACAGGTGGATGCTCGCGAGCGGCGTACCCCCGCGAATGTCCGTCTCCTTGAGCAGGATCTGGTCGATCGACGGACCGTTGGCTTGATGGGTCGCCTCGTCGAAGAATTTGGCGCCCGTGAACAGCTGAGCCATCCCGGCTTCGTGATGGTTGTCGAAGGTCCAGGCGTGGTCGAGCCGTCGCAGGAACAACAGCTGGCTCTCGAGACCCTGGAAGTCTGCGAGCGGCTCGTTGAGCACGAAGCTGCCACCGCTGCCCGATGGCCACCACTCCGGAGGGTGAGAGTCGGGGTTGAACATCAAGACCAGGCGCTTCGGCAGCACGGTCTGCGCCTCGAGCTCGCGCTCGCGCAGGAACGGAGCCAGCAAGACGCCACCGAGAGCCGTGCGCAGCAGATCGCGGCGGGTGACTTCGAAGCGTTTCGGCATGCTCTCTCGGTGCTCCTGGCGGCTACCTGACCCTGCGGGTCGTGCTCTCGGTGGTGAAGAGCGCCTGCACGAGGTCGCCGAGCGCGCCGGAGCCTTGGAGCGCCGCGGTGCCGGCGGCGACGGGTGGGATACCGCGCTCGGATTCGACCTCGCCGAAGTAGAAGCGGAAGGCCTGGCGCGCCACGCATTCTCGTACCCAGTTGCTCTTGGCGAGGGCCTGAGCCAGGTCCGCCACGGAGCCGAGCTTGCCGTCGACGTCGGTACCGAGGAGCTCCCCGGTCGAGTCGATGGGCCGTGGCGCCGGCGCCGTGTTCGTGAAGGTCGGGCTGCGGTAGGTCTCGGTCGTGCGCATGCGCCCTGCGCCGTCGAAGCCCTCGAATAGAAAGCCGACCGAGTCGAGCAACGAGTGACAGCCGGCGCACGCGGCTTCCTTGGCGTGGAGCTCGTAGAGCTCACGCGTGGTCTTCGGCGCTACCTGGGCTTCGGCCACCTCGATCGGCGGCGGAGTGAAGTTCTCCGGCAGGCTGATGTGTTGGCAGAGCAGCTGATCGCGCACGAATAGACCGCGAAGCGTCGGCGACGTCAGATACTGCTTGGCGTTCTTCGAAAGCACCGCGCCGAGCGACAGCAGGCCGATCCGCGAACCGGATGCAGGCATCGAAGGCTCGCCGCGGTAAAACGCGGAGAGCTCGGCGTTCGTGCTGGGCACGGGAGAGGTCAAGAGCCCGCTCAGCGTGCCCTTCATGGTGCCGTACGCGCCGAGGAACTCCGTGGTCTCCGCGAAGATCGCGGCTTTTGCGGCGGCAAAACCCGGGAACACGTCCTCGAATTTCTCCACCTCGTCTTCGAAGCGGTGAAGCCGCAGCCACTGCACGAGGAAGCTCGCGATGCGCTCGCTGGCAGCCGGCTCCGCCATCAACGCCTGGAGGTGCTCGCGCAGCTTGGCCGGCTCGGCGAGCTCCCCGCGATCGGCCGCGGCAAGCAGCGCTGCGGAGGGCGGCGCACCCGTCACGCTGAATGACAGCAGGCTCCCGAGCTCGTGACTAGTCAGTGAAACCGCGGGCGAATGAGCGTCGGCCGTCGCACCGACCTCTGTGCGATACAGGAAGTGCGGCGAGGTCAAGAGCCCACGGATCACCGAGCGGAACCCGAGCTCGAGCTCGGCCTCCGCGCCCAGCTCGAAGAGCTCGGTGTAGCGAGCCTTGTCTTCGTCCGTCGCAGGCCGCCGGAACGCGCGGCTGACGATCCGGGCGACGAAGTCGTCGCGGCAGCTCCGTTCCAGACTGCCGCAAGGGACGAGCGCGGTGAGCTCCGCCGTGGTGAGGGCGTCGACGGCGAGCGCGGCCTTCTCCGAGAGCTGTCGAGCGAGCGCGACGCGCACCACGCCGCTCCTCGACATGTTCGGGTAAACGCCGGTGTCGGGGATCGGATCGATGTCGCTGACGTCGATGCCCTTGCCGGTCACACTGCGAACGGCTCGGCCGTACTCCTCCGGCGTGAGCAGCCAGACGCGCGCGGGAAGCTCGGCGGCCGCGGGGGCGGGCGGCGCGTATGGGAGCGCCCCGGGTGCCGGCCCCAACGGATTCGACGGAGACGGCGAAGTCATACCGGGCGTCGTCGGCGCCGCATCGGGAACGGTGCCCGCTGGCGGCGACATCGTCGGAGTCGAGGGTGACGCTGAATCCGTAGAGCCGACTTCACCCGTGCAGGCGGCGCCGAAGCACAGCACCGACAACAGCCAGCCGACGCTCGGCCGTGCCACGGTTACTCGCAGATCCCGAGCCACGATGTCGCCGATCAGGGTAACCCTCGGCAACCTGAAAGGGTCGGCGAAAATCGGCTCGCAAACGCGATTTCGCTTCTTAAATTTGCGCCAAATCCGCTCGCGCCGCATCAATCACGCGCAGCTAGAGCAGCTGGAGTTCGATTCCTACCTTCGTGATTGGGACGGCGCGCGCTCAGCCATCGCCCGTCGATCCGCCGGAGCTCGGCAAAGGCTATTTTGCGGGCTCGAGCACGTCGCGCTCGAAACGCATCCCTGGCAGCGTGGGAGCGGTCTCCTCGTCGGGAAACTCGGAGTCCAGCAGCCAAGCATCGTCGACTGCGGCGGTGTCGGCAGCGGGATCCAGAACCAGCGCGTCGGGCGCGGGCGGGAGCGGCCACTCGGCGCCGATCACCGCCGCCACCTCGGCTTCGGTGGTGACGCGAATCGGATGGCTCGATCGCACAGGACGGCTATCGGGCGGACCTACCGGATCCCGCTCCCGCTCCGGCGAGCGCGCGTCGCGTAGCCTGCGCCACGACGCACTCTCGAGAGTGCGAGCATCCAGCCAGCGCCGCGTGTTCGCGTAGACCACGAACCCGAGCGCCACCGCTCCACTGGCCGCCAAAGGCATCATCAGTACTTTGAACACCAAAATCCGACTCCTTCGGGTGAGCCAGGGTGCAAGCCCCAGGCCACCCCCCACAACACCAGCGGGGAGCGCACTGTCTAGCGAGAATCACTCCCCTACCTGCGTCGCGCCACGCAGCCCCGCCACAACGGGTGCAAAGCGCCGCGCCCGACTGCGCGTGATTTTACGCAGCAGAGCGTGTTTGCAGTGTTTCGTCCGTGAGGGGTAGTCTGGCACGTGGGGTGCAGAAGTGGGGTGTCGGGCGCCACTGGACCTGCGCTCCACCAGCCACGAATCCACACCATGCAGCAGTCTTTATTGGCGTTCGCAACGCCCCGCGTCGGCTCACGAGATCTTCGTGAGGGCGTCCTGGTCGCCGGCAAATATCGGATCGAGAAGCTGATCGCGCGCGGCGGAATGGGGCTCGTTTTCCGGGCCAGCCAACCGATGATCTCTCGCAGCGTGGCCCTCAAGGTGGTGCGGCCGGAGCTGCTCTCGCATCCCGACGCCGCCGAAAAGCTGCTCACGGAAGCGTGCGTGCTGAGCCAGTTCCAGAACGACCACGTGTGCCGCATCCTCGACGCCGGCCGACTGGAAGACGGCGCGCCTTACCTGGTGCTCGAGTACCTGGACGGGACCGATCTGCGAGTTCTGCTCAATCGCGAGCGGCGCATCGAGCCGGCGCGCGCGGTGGACTGGATGATGGACTTGCTGGAGGCGCTCGCGGAGTCGCACTCTCTCGGCATCGTTCACCGGGACGTGAAGCCCGAAAACCTGGTGCTGGCGCGTACGCCAAGTGGCGACAGCGTCAAGCTCCTCGACTTCGGGATTTGCTCTGCACCGAACGTGAAAGGCGCAGATGAACGCAAGTTCGGCGAGGACTACGGCATCGGCTCCCCGCATTACATGGCGCCCGAGCAGATTTCCTCGCCCGACGCGAGCGACCACCGCATCGACATTTGGTCGGTCGGAGTGGTGTTGTTCGAGCTCTTGAGCGGTGAGCCGCCCTTCGAGGGCGACAGCGCGATGTCGATCTGCGCGCAGGTCTTGGCGCGAGAGCCCACCTCGCTGACACAGCTCGTTCCGACGCTGCCCACGGGGCTAGCCGAGATCGTGAACCGCTGCCTGTCGAAAGAACCGAGCAAGCGCTACGCGGACGTGATCGAGCTCGCTACCGCGCTTGCACCCTACGGGACCCTCGCAGCGCGCGAAGCGCTCCCGCGCATTCGCCGCACCCTGAGCTCCGCCCCGCCGGCTGCGCGCGAGGACGAGCCCATCGATCTCACCGAGCCCACGCCGCCCAGCACGGCCGGTCCCGCCTCGCGCCGCGCTCGCTCCGCGCTCGGCGATGTGTCTGCCGCGGTCATGGCCAGCGTGCTCAACACCCGCGCGGGTGCGGCGGTGCAGAAGCCGCTGGCGCGCCTCTTGACCTCGAACCGGAAGGAGTCGTCATGATCGACATCGCGCAGATCCAACCGCACATGCCCGTGGTTTGCTCGAACGAGCGGCAGTTCGCCGTCGTCGATCACCTGGAGGGCACGAACGCCATCAAGCTCGCAAAGGATCGCAGCGGGCAGCATCACTACATCCCGCTCAGCTGGGTCACCTCGGTGGACGACAAGGTTCACGTCGACCGTCCGGGCGACCAGGCCATGCGCGATTGGAGCACGAGCCCGCCGAGCTAAGGCTCCACGGGTACGTTCGGAACCGCGGGCCGGAGGGCGCCTGTTCGCCGCATTTCTTGCGGGTTGAATCTCGCAAGATTGCTGGTACTGTCCGCGCCCCCTGGCCAGCTTAGCTCAGTGGTAGAGCAACGGTTTCGTAAACCGTAGGTCTCGGGTTCAAATCCCGAAGCTGGCTCCGAATCGACGGGTGACTCGCACGAGTCGCCCGTTTTCGTTTTCAGGAGGGATCACCCGGTGCCACGCGGATCTCGATCTTGGCGAACGAGGTGCGGCGGGCCTTCGGCATTTTCAGGCCATTCAGGATCCGCGTCAGGCACCCGGACAGCTCGCGACTCTCGAGGGTGGCGCCGAGCCGGCGTGCGCCGCTGGACGTGCCGCTGCCATGGACGGCGAGCTCGACGGTCACGCTGCCCCGCGCCGAGCGGTCGATGGCTTTGTAGCAGCGCACGATCTTGCCCCAGGCCAGGCGCGCGTGGCGCTCGACCTCGCCGCGCTCGTGGGGGCCCGCGAGAGACAACACCGAAACGATCACGCGCGGCTCCGGGTGTGGGGGCCGCGGCGGCGTGTCTTGCGCAGAGGCGGCGCGCGCCGCCGTCACCAGCAGCACGCACAGCGAAAGGCTCCGGATCACGGCTCGCACGGCGAGAAGACTGCGCTGATCCGTGGATTGTCGCAAGGATCCGGCTCAAACTGCGGCCGTGACCGGTATCGTTCCGCCCTCACCGCTGCTCGGACCCGACGATCCTCCCCCATTCCGCGTGATCGAAGGAGCAGCACGCTCGCCATTCGTCGTGACCTGCGACCACGCCGGAAAGACGCTGCCGCGCGCGGTCGGTGATCTCGGGCTCTCGGCGGCTGATCTCGAGCGGCACATCGCCTGGGATATCGGAGCCGCGGCCGTGGCCGAGCTGCTCGCCAGAGACCTCGGCGCTTTCGCGATCTGGCAGACGTACTCGCGGCTCGTGATCGACTGCAATCGGCCGCCCGCCGTCGACAGCTCGATAGCGAAGCACAGCGAAGACACACCGATCCCGGGGAATCAGCAGCTCTCCGAGGCCGACCGGCAGGCGCGCGCCGAGGCGATCTTTTACCCGTATCACCGGCGTATCGAGCAGGAGCTCGAGCGGCGGAGGCTCGCGCAGATCCCGAGTGTGTACGTGGCCGTACACAGCTTCACACCGCGCTACCTCGGGAAGGAACGGCGCTGGCACGCCGGGGTGCTGTACGGAAAAGACGGACGGCTCGCGAAGGCGCTGCTCGACGTGTTGCGAAGGGAGCCGGGGCTCGAGGTCGGCGACAACGAGCCCTATTTCGTGAGCGAGCTCACGGACTACGGCGTGGTGCAGCACGCGGAGCGCCGTGGCCTGCTCTACGTGGAGCTCGAAATGCGTCAGGACCTGCTGTTCGACGAGCAAGGGCAGCGACGGTGGGCCGAACGTGTGGGGCGCGCGCTCGAGACCGCGCTCGCCGAGCTCGGCTTTTCAGGGAGCTGAACTCACTCGCGCGGCGCTCGTTGCGCGGCCCGCGCGAGCATCCTTCCTTTCAGCGCCGTGCCCAGCACGTCGCGCAGGAGCTCGTAGGTGCGCCGCTCGCTGGAGCGCGCAGGCAGGATCGCGATCCCGAGCGACTCCGTGCCGTACGTGAGCGGCAGAACGACCACCGACTGCCGCTTCATGCCCGAGAAATCCGGCGGGATCAGCTGGTGCGCCGGGTAGCGGACGGCCTTCGGCTGCACGTCCTCCGCGTGGAAGCCGAACGCCACCTCGAGCTCGCCGTCGGGGCCTTTCGAGATCAGCTCCGAGACCACGCAGCCGTCGAAGCCGAGCGCCGGCAAGTGCTCGACGAGGGCGGCGGAGATCGGCGCCGGCGGCCCGAACATGCGCGCGTTGAGGGCGTGCGACAGCGCGTTGATCCGCGTCACGTCCGACACGGCGGCGTGCACCCCCGCTCGCGCCTGCAGGCGGCTGACCGTGATGCGCGCCGCGTGCACCGCGTCTTCGATGCGCGCGGGCAAGCTCGGATCGTGCATGCTGTCGGCGAGCGCCCGGGCGCGCAGCAGCGTGAGCAGATCCTGGACCTCTGCCAGGTTTGCCTGGGCGTGCAGCAGCCGCTGGAGGAGCGGCTCGAGCGCGCGCCCGAAATCGCCCCCGCGCCCGCGCGTTTCGCGCAATAGAGCCTCGACCAGCTGCGTATCCCAGTCGTCGCCGCGAGACGCGTAGGTGCGACGCGCGATGCGCTCGATGTCGGCGGGCAGCCCCGTGGGCGTAGGCGGGCCGTCGGTCGGCGTGCAGCCGCAGGAGCGGCGCAGGATCAGCTCGGTCGGCAGCGAGCGCGTGGGGACGTGCTCTCGGCCGTCGAGCAGCGCGAACAACGACCGCACGCCTTCGCGACCGAGACGCTCGGTGGGCTGGCGCACGGTCGTGAGCGACGGGTGAATGCTCTGCGCCGATTGGCAATCGTCGAAGCCCACGACGGCGATGCGGTCGGGCACCGTGACGCCTCGGTGGACGAGCTCCTCGATCACCCCGATCGCCATCAGATCGTTGGCTGCGACGATCGCGTCCACGTCGTCCGCCGTCAGCTGGTGCTCGTCGAACAGCCGGCGCGCTGCGCGCACCCCCGACGGGCGGGTAAAGTCGCCTTCGAGCACCAATTTCGGGTCTTCCTCGAGCTCGTGCTCGGCGAGCACCTCGCGGTAGGCAAGGTAGCGCGCCTGGGCCTCCGCGCTCTGCTCGGGGCCGCGTACGAAGGCGATGCGTCGATAGCCGTGCTCCGCGATCAGATGCGTGACCAGGCGCGCGACGCCCTCGGTGTTCTCGATCACGATGCTGGCGACGTGATCCAGCTCGCCGATGCTGCAGGTGGGGATGCGGTAGCGCTCGAGCCATTCTCCCATGGCGGTCGGGCCGATGAAGCGCCCGAGCGTGCCCGACAGCGCGAGCAGCGCGTCGGCCGAGCGCTCGTTCAGCAAATCGAAGCTGAAGCTGCGCGCGCTCTGCTCCGGATTCGGGTCTTGCACGGCCGAGCCGAAGACGCTGACGAGCGCGGCTCGCCGCTCGGCGGCCGCGACCTGGACTCCGGCGCGCACCGACCACTCGTAGTCGTTGTCGATGCTCGTGAGCAGGAGCAGAACCCGGCGCTCGACGCTGCCGGCACCCGGCGCGATGCTCGGGATCACAGGGGGCATGGTCCGGCAGGGTAGCCTGGTTGGAAGCGTCTCCGCAGCGGCGATCTCGGAAGGGCGCTCGCATTGCCGCCAGACGCACACGTGATATGAGGATTCGCCATGTTGCCGGCGGTGCCTGGTTTTCGATTTTCGGCAGTTTCCGCGGGGATCCGCAAGGACGGACGGATCGATGTCGCCCTGGCGGAGGCAGCTCCGGGCTCGACGTCGGCCGGTCTGTTCACGCGTAACCTGGTGCGCGCGGCGCCGGTGTTGATCTCCGAGCAGCGGCTGGCGCGAGGCGGCGCGCGCGCGGTGCTCGTCAACAGCGGTTGCGCCAACGCCTGCACCGGCGAGCCGGGGCTGCGCGCGGCGCGCGAGTCGAGCGCCGCGGTGGCCGAAGCGCTGGGCATCGATCCGGAGACCGTGCTGCCTGCCTCCACCGGCGTGATCGGCGCGCTGCTCCCCGCCGAGCGGATCCGCGCGAAGGCGAGCGAGCTGGTCGCGGGGCTGTCGCCCGAGGGCGCAGAGGCCTTCTCGCGCGCAATCTTGACCACCGATCGCTGGCCCAAGGCCGAGAGCACTCGGATCGAGACCAGCTCGGGTACGGCGACGCTGCTCGCGATCGGTAAGGGGGCCGGCATGATCCACCCCGACGTCGGACCGCCGCAGGCGACGATGCTGGTGTTCCTGTTCACGGACGCGGCCGTCGACCCTGCCGTGCTGGCGCGCGCTCTCTACAAGGCGAGTGACGACACCTTCAACTCGTGCAGCGTGGACGGCGACACCAGCACCAACGACACCGTGCTGGCCTTCGCCTCGGGTAAGGCCGGCGTGGCCTCGGAGCAGGCGCTCGTCCGCGGCTTTTTCGAGGTTTGCGACAGGATCGCGCGCTCGATGGTGGCCGACGGCGAGGGCGCCGAGCACGCCGCAGAGATCTGGGTCACGGGTCTCGCCAGCGACGAGGAGGCCAAGCGGGCCGCGCGCACCGTCGCCGGCTCGCTGCTCGTGAAGACGGCGCTCCACGGCCGCGACGCCAACTGGGGACGCCTGCTCGCGGCGGCCGGGCGCTCCGGGGTTGCGTTCGATCCGAACCTCGCCGGCGTGCGGATCGGGGACGTCGAGATCGTGCGTGATGGTCTGTCGCTCGGCGCGGACGCCGAGGCGCGCGCGGCTCAGATCCTGAAGCAGCCCACGTATCGGATCGAGATCTCGCTCGGCGCCGGCCCCGGACGCGCGCGCTACCTGACGAGCGATCTCGGGCACGGCTACGTCGACGTCAACGCGGACTACCGTTCGTGAGGCTGGGCGCTTCGGAGGCGCGGCTTCCCGCTCGCGCTCTGAGCTGCGCCCTGCTCGCGGGGTCGTTGGCGGCCGCGTGCGGGCCGAGCCGCGGCACGATCGGCGCCGTGCTGGCTCAGGA